>DASZON010000382.1:0-6738 GCA_035550755.1 Actinomycetota bacterium
CCCTTGATCTCGGCGATCTCCTTGGCGACCTGGGCGGCCTTGCCGACCTCGGTCTGGATGAGGATGTATGCCGTCACCACAAGCAACGACCTCCTTGAGTCCTGCCGCCGCAACGGCGCCCACGGCTGCACCGGGGTCGAAGGGTCTGCGCATGGTACACGGGGGCCCTGGGTGTGCCAAGGGCCGTCCACAAAGCGATCGGCCAGGCATTTCACGAGAGCGCAAGGCTGAGTATGCTTGCCTCCCCAACCGGGAGCGAGATGGCGGTTCGGCAGCGGCGGTTCCTCGACCGGGTGGAGGCTGGCGGGCTGCTGGCCGAGGTCGTGACCAGCCTTGTCAGGCCCCCCGTGCTGGTCCTCGGCGTCCCCAGGGGCGGGGTGGTGGTGGCGGCCCGGGTGGCCGCCCGCCTGGGCGCCCCGCTCGACGTGGTCGTGCCCCGCAAGGTCGGCGCCCCCGGCAACCCCGAGCTGGCCGTGGGCGCGGTCGCCGACGGGGTGTCGGCCATCGACGAGCCGGCCATCCGCCGCCTGGGCCTCGACATGGCCGCCGTCCGGGCCGAGGTCGCCCGCCAGACCGTCGAGGTCGCCCGGCGCACGGCCGCCTACCGCCAGGGCCTGCCCCCGCTCGAGCTGGCCGGCCGGACGGCGGTGCTGGTCGACGACGGGGTGGCCACCGGCTGGACGTGCGCCGCCGCCGCCTCGTTCACCCGCCGGGGCGGGGCGGCCCGGGTGGTGGTGGCCGTGCCCGTGGGCCCGCCCGGCCTGGCCGAGCGGCTGGCCCCGGTGGTCGACGAGGTGGTGGTGCTGCTCACGCCGGACCCGTACCTCAACGTCGGGCAGGTCTACGAGCGGTTCCCCCAGGTGGCCGACGAGGAGGTCCTGGGCTGTCTCCAGGAGGGGCGGGCCCGGAGCCCACGCTAGACTGGAGCATTCTCGTCTCCAACGATGGAGGGCCCTTGATGCCGAGCTCGCCACGGTCCGACCTTGGCCTCGCGGCCAAGTCGATCGCCTACCACCCGACCGAGGCCGAGCTGCGCGAGTACGCGGACGCCATGCCCCAGGCCCGCCAGACCGAGTACGGCAACGTCAACGTGCAGACCCGGGTGGTGTCCCGCTCCAAGGCCTCGACCTACGTGGTCACCGACCGGCCGGACGAGCACAGCGACCAGACGATCGACCGCGAGGAAGGGGCCCGGCTGGCCGCCCTCCAGGACGACTACATCCGCGGCCGGGACATGGTGGTGGTCGACGGCTTCATCGGCCACGCCGGCCCCTACCGCACCCCGGCCCGCCTGGTCATCGAGAAGGCCAACGCCAACATCGCCGGCATGCAGCGGTTCCTCTACTACGACCCGGTGGACGGCGACACCGGCCACGACCCCGAGATCACCATCGTCTACACCCCCAACCTGGCCGCCCCGGGCTACCCGGACGACCGGGTGATCGCCGTCGACCTCGAGGCCGGCGTCACCCGGGTCCTCAACTCCGACTACTTCGGGGAGTCCAAGAAGGGCGGCCTGCGGATGTGGAACCGCAAGGTCTACGAGGGCGGCGGGCTGGCCATGCACGCCGGCTGCAAGGTCATCCCGACCTCGGACGGCGAGAAGACCATGCTGATCGTGGGGCTGTCGGGGACGGGCAAGACGACCACCACCTTCACCAAGCAGAACCGCTCGCGGGCGGTCCAGGACGACTTCATCGGCCTGTTCGCCGGTGGCCGGATCGTCTCCACCGAGGACGGCTGCTTCGCCAAGACCTTCGCCCTCTCGGCCAAGGACGAGCCGGCCATCCACGGGGCCGTCACCAAGCCGGATGCGTATCTGGAAAACGTCTCCCAGCACGGCGAGGAGATCGACTTCTTCGACACCAGCTACACCCAGAACGGCCGGGCCGTGTTCAACATGCGCTCGATCGACAACTACCCGGCCGACCAGGTCCCGCCAGCGTCGTTCCTGCTCATCCTCAACCGCAACGAGAACATCATCCCCGGGGTGGCCCGGCTCAACATCGAGCAGGCGGCCGGCTACTTCATGCTCGGCGAGACCCAGGGCACCTCGGCCGGGGGCAAGGACGAGGAGGGCAAGTCACTGCGGGTCCCGGGGACCAACCCGTTCTTCCCCCTCCGCCACGAGCAGCAGGGCAACCGGCTGGCCGAGCTGCTGGAGACCCACCCGCTGGACGTGTTCCTGCTCAACACCGGGCGGGTCGGCGGGCCCGACGGCGACGACCGCTCCATGAAGGTCCGCATCCCGCACTCCTCGGCCATCGTCCGGGCCATCGCCGAGGGCACCATCAGCTGGGACGATGACCCCGACTTCGGCTACCAGGTGGCCAGCGAGGTACCCGGGATCGACGACCTCGAGCTGCTCCAGCCCCGGCGCCTGTACGAGCGCCAGGGCCGCGGCGACGAGTACCGCCGCCACGTCGAGCGCCTCAAGGCCGAGCGGGCCGAGTACCTGGCCGAGTTCCCCGGCCTGGACGAGGCCATCGTCAAGGCGGTCAGCTGAACCTTTCTCAGATCGGTGAGTTCGGGCTGATCGCCCGGCTCACCGGGGACCTCGAGCTCGGGCCCGGGGTCGAGCTCGGGGCGGGCGACGACGCCGCCGTGCTCACCCCGACCCCCGGCCACAAGCTGGTCGTCACCACCGACGTGCTGGTGGAGGGGCTCGACTTCACCGCCGCCCTGTCCGAGCCCGAGGACTGGGGCTGGAAGGCGGTGGTGGCCAGCCTCTCGGACCTGGCCGCCATGGCCGCCGAGGCCCGCTGGCTGGTCCTGGCCCTCACTGTCCCCGAGGCGACCCCGGTGGCGACCCTGGAGCGGGTGTACGCCGGGGTGGGGGAGGCCTGCCGGGCGTTCGGGGCGGCCCTGGTCGGCGGGGACATCTCCGGGGGGCCGGCCCTGTCCCTGGCCGTGACCGCTCTCGGCGAGGCCGAGCGGCCGGTACCGCGGTCGGGGGCCCGCCCGGGCGACCGCCTCTGCGTCACCGGCCCCCTGGGCGCGGCCGCGGCCGGCCTGGCCCTGCTCTCCTCGCGCGACCCGGCCGCCGCCGGCCTGCTCGCCCGCTTCCCCGGCCTGGCGGCCGCCCACCGGCGGCCGGTGCCCGCCCTGGCCATGGGCCTGGCCCTGGCCCGGGCCGGGGCCACGGCCATGATCGACGTCTCCGACGGCCTGGCCGGCGACGCTCTCCACCTCGCCGAGGCGTCCGGGACCGGGCTCGAGATCCACGACAGCGCCGTCCCCCTCGCCCCGGGGGTCGCCGAGGCCGCCGCCCTGCTCGGCCGCGACCCCATGGAGCTGGCCCTCGGCGGGGGAGAGGACTTCGTCCTGGCCGCCGCCCTGCCCCGCACCGCCGACCTCGGCGGCGTCCTCGACTGCGGCCGCTTCACCCCCGACCCGAGCCGCCGGGTCCGGGTCACCCGCACCGGCGAGGCCCCCCTGGAGGGCCTGGCCTGGGACCATTTCCGCGCTTCCGGGAATGGAAGCTATTGACCCGATAAGGCGCATTCCCTAGCTTTCCCTGTTGGCGCAGCTTGCGGCCGCCACGAAGGGGGGGAGCCATGGCGTCGATCGGGCCAGGGCTGGGGACCGAGGCGACTGTCGGGGTCGCGTTGCGCCACGCCTACGCCAACCTCCGCGCCGCCTGGTCCGTCTGGAGCGCGCTGGCCTGGCGGCTGCTCGAAGGCCCGCAGCCGGTAACGCTGGCGTCGCGCGGGCGTAACGCCATCCGGTCAGGCTCGGCCGGTTGGTGAGCGCAAGGGAGGAGGCGAACATGTCAGAGACGAGCTCGGCGCTGGGCGCGGACTCGTTCGGCGTCGAGGTCGACGACTTCGAGTCCGTCCAGAACGACGGAGGGGTCGGCGGCGGCGTCAAGGTCCAGCCGGGCGAGGTGATCGGGACGGTCGACGGTGAGGAGGTGCGGTACATCGTCGACACCAGTCCCAGGGTTGCGGACGTCATGGGGAAGGGGATCGACGACCCGCCATTCGGGGAGGAGGTCTGATGTCCGCGGAGTCCGTGATCGACACGCTCCTCAAGCTCCATCACAAGGAGCTGGAGCGGAAGGTGACCCGAGTCCCGCTCGGCTCCAACAGCGTCAAGTACAACACCTGGTACTACGACCGGAAGGTGAGCGGGGACGAGTACATGTGGTGCGCCGTCTACCAGTCGTGGATCAACGCGATGGCCGGCGTCCCCATGGACATCTACCCCAAGGCCGCCGGCGTGGTGACCGTGCGCGACTTCTTCAAGGACCGCGGCCGTATCTTCCAGAAGCCGCAGGTCGGCGACTACGTCATCTTCATCTTCAGCGCCGACGAGCACCACATCGGCTTCGTCGAGAAGCTCGAAGGTGGCGGCAAGTTCAGCTCTCTCGAGGGCAACGTCATGGACCGGGTGGTGCGGACGCACCACCGAGAGGGCGACCGCGGCATCGTCGGCTACGCCCGACCCGAGTACGAGAAGGTGGAGGACGACATGACCAAGGACGAGCTCGTCGACGTGCTCCGCGCTGCGCTGAGCCCCGGCTTCGCGACCGTGAACGAGTGGGCCGCACAGCTCAACGAGGTCAAGCGGGACGTGGAGCAGCTCAAGGAGATGGTCGAGCGGCTGCAGCACTAGCGTCGACCGTGGCTAGCGCGCGGCCAGGACCTCGTCGGCCGCGCGCTCGCCGCTCTGGACCGCCCCCTCCATGTAGGAGGTCCAGACGGTGGCGGTCTCGGTCCCGGCCCAGTGGAGGCGGCCGATCGGCTCCCGCAGGGCCTGGCCGAACGAGGTCCAGACCCCCGGCGGGAAGTAGCCGGCGTAGCAGCCGCCGCTGTACTCCTCGTCCGCCCAGGACCGCTCCAGCAGCTCGCGGGGCCGTCCGGCGCGCTCGCCGAAGTAGTCGGTCAGGCAGGCCAGGATGCCGGCCCGCCGGTCGGCCGGGTTGCGGCGGGCCCAGGTGCGGGCCTGCTCGCCCTCGATGAACCCGACCAGCACCCCGGGCGAGGCGTCCTCGGGGGAGTTGTCGTAGACGACCCGGACCGGCCCGGTGTCGCTGACCACGAACCCGGACAGGCCCTCGGACCGCCAGAACGGCTCCTCGTAGATGGCATGGACCTTGATGACGCTGCCCATCGGCACCCGCTGGGTGAGCTGGTTGCGCCAGCCGGGCATGGCCGGCCGGTAGCTGATCCGCCCGGCCACGGCCGGGGGCACGGCCACGATCGCCCGGCCGGCGGTGATCGCCCGGCCGTCGGCCTCGACCACCACCCCGGCCTCACCGTGGCGGACCACCTGGGCCGGGGCGCCGAGCACGACCCGCCCGCCCAGCGACTCGGCCAGCCGGATCGACACGGTCTGGGCGCCCTGGTGGAAGCGGCGCTCCTGGGCGCCCCCGGCGGTGGCCAGCAGCCTGGCGATCCCGCCGGCCGAGCGGATGACGAACAGGGTGTGGAGCAGCGACAGGTCGCGGGCCTCGGCGGCGAGCGTCCCCCGGATGGCCGCCCGCAGCCAGATCCGGGCCCGCTCCGAGGACACCCTGGCCTGGAGCCAGGTCTCGACCGTCTGGGAGTCCCAGGCCAGGGCCTCGGCGGCCGTCCAGGGGGCCTCGAGGGGCACCAGCCCGGCCATGGCGTCCAGCTCCCGGATCGCCTGGCCCATGGCCACGGCGCTGACCGGGTCGTTGCCGTCGGGCAGCTGGCCGTCGAAGCGGTGGGCCCGGCCGTCGCGGAACTCGGTGTTCAGGCCCTGCTCCCAGGTCGGGTAGGTGGTCACGCCCATCCGCTCGGCCAGGGCGGCCATGCGGTCCTGGGTGGGGCCGATCCACTGGCCGCCGTGGTCGATCGGGGTGCCGTCGGCGGCCGGCAGGGTCAGGGTCCGCCCGCCCACCCGGTCGCGCGCCTCCAGCACCACCACCTCGGCCCCGGCATCCACCAGCCGGCGGGCGGCGGACAAGCCGGCCAGGCCGGCGCCGACCACGACGACGTCAGTTGCGGCGGTCACTGCTCTCTCCTCGCTCGGGTGGCGTCGGCGGTGACGCCAGGGGGAAGCTTCGGCGGTCGGGCGAGTCACGGCCCTCGCGAGCGCCGAGCGGGATGCGGGGCGAACTCTACGTATTTGTCACGGCAAGACTCCAGCGCCATGACCGCTTCGAGACGATCGGCTCGCGGGTGTTCGCCGAGTCGTTACAGTCCACTCGATGGCAGGATCGGCTCCCACCGTCTCGTGGGCCGCGGCCAACCGGCGGCGGCTGGCGCGACATGCCCTCCGCGAGCCCGCGCCGGCCGGGAACCAGCCGGCGGAGATCGCCCGGGCCGTGTGCGGCGCTCACGCGCAGGTGCTGGCCGCGGCCGAGGTGTCACTGGCGCTGCGCGTCGACGGGGCCACCCGCGCCGACGTCCGCCACGCCCTGTGGGAGGACCGCAGCCTGGTCAAGACCTACGGCCCGCGGGGGACGGTGCACCTGCTGCCGACCCGGGACCTTCCCATGTGGACGGGCGCACTCTCGGCCATCCCCGGCCAGAGCCCCTTCCCGGAGGGGGTGCGGCTGACTCCGGACCAGACCGAGGCGGTCGTCGGCGCCATCGGCACCGCCCTGGCCGACGCCGAGCTGACCGTCGACGAGCTCACCGACGCCGTCGTCGACCTGGCCGGGCCGTGGGCCGGGGAACGCGTCATGCCCGCCTTCCAGGACCTGTGGCCCCGCTGGCGGCAGGCCGTCGACACGGCCGCCCACCGCGGCGTCCTGTGCTTCGGCCA
>DASZON010000383.1:0-3030 GCA_035550755.1 Actinomycetota bacterium
CCTTCACCCTTGGCGACATCCACCCCCACGACGTGGCCCAGGTGCTCGACTCCGACGGCATCGCCGTCCGGGCCGGCCACCACTGCGCCAAGCCGCTGCTGCGGCGCCTCGGCGTCCAGGCCACCACCCGGGCGTCGTTCTACCTGTACTCCACCACCGAGGAGGTCGACGCGCTGGTCGCCGGCCTCGAGAAGGTCAGGCGCTTCTTCGGCTAGCGGGGACACCCATGGGACTCGACGACCTCTACCAGGAGATCATCCTCGACCACTACAAGAAGCCCCGGCACCCGGGGCGGCTCGAGGATGCCCAGGTCGAGGTCCACCACTACAACCCGGTGTGCGGGGACGAGCTCACGGTCGGGCTGCGGCTGGACGGCGACCGGGTCGCGGCCGTGGCCGTCGAGGGCAAGGGCTGCTCGATCTCCCAGGCGGCCGCCTCGGTCATGACCGAGCAGGTGCTCGGCCGGCCCCTGCCCGAGGCCCTGGACCAGGCCGAGGCGTTCCGGCGCCTGATGCACGGCGAGGGCGAGGCCGACGAGGAATTGCTGGGGGACGGGATCGCGTTCAAGGGAGTGGCGCGCTACCCGGTGCGGGTCAAGTGCGCCCTCCTCGGCTGGATGGCGTTCAAGGACGCCGCCACCCGGGCCGGGACCGAAACAGAAGGGACGGAGTGATGGCCACCGACAGCGACATCCTCGAGGCCATGAAGCAGGTCGAGGACCCGGAGCTGGGCGTCAACGTGGTCGACCTGGGCCTGGTCTACGGGGTCGACCAGGAGGACGAGGGCCGCAAGGTCCGCCTGGACATGACCCTGACCACGGTGGCCTGCCCGCTCACCGACATGATCGAGGGGGCGACCAACGCCGCCCTGATCGGCCTGGACGAGATCCAGGAGGTCGAGATCAACTGGGTCTGGTCGCCGCCATGGGGGCCGGAGCGGCTCACCGAGGACGGCAAGATGGCGCTCCGCGCCATGGGGTTTGCGATCTGAGAGGGACTTGAAGAACACGATGGCGCTTCCAGCACTGGTTGAGCCCGCGGCCGAGCTGTCGCGGGACGAGATCGCCCGCTACTCGCGGCACCTGATCATCCCCGACGTGGCCATGGACGGGCAGAAGCGGCTCAAGAACGCCCGCGTCCTGCTCATCGGGGCCGGCGGCCTCGGCGCGCCCAACGCCATGTACCTGGCCGCGGCCGGGGTCGGGCACCTCGGTCTGGTCGACTTCGACGTGGTCGACGCCTCCAACCTGCAGCGGCAGGTCATCCACGGGACCTCCGACATCGGCCGGCCGAAGCTGGAGAGCGCCCGCGACAAGATCACCGAGATCAACCCCTGCGTCCAGGTCACCCTGCACGACACCCGGCTGTCGTCGGAGAACGCCCGTGAGCTGATCCGGGACTACGACCTGGTGATCGACGGCTCGGACAACTTCCCGACCCGGTACCTGGTCAACGACGCCTGCGTGCTCGAGGGCAAGCCGTACGTGTGGGGCTCCATCTACCGCTTCGACGGCCAGGCCAGCGTGTTCTGGGCCGAGCACGGCCCCTGCTACCGGTGCCTGTACCCGGAGCCGCCGCCGCCGGGCATGGTCCCCTCCTGCGCCGAGGGCGGGGTGCTGGGCGTGCTCTGCGCCACCGTGGGCTCGGTCCAGGCCAACGAGGCGGTCAAGCTGATCACCGGCATCGGCGACCCGCTCGTCGGGCGGCTGCTGATCTACGACGCCCTGGAGCTGTCCTTCAAGGACATCAGCGTCCGCAAGGACCCCGAGTGCGCCGTCTGCGGCAAGCACCCGACGGTCACCGAGCTGATCGACTACGAGGAGTTCTGCGGGGTCGTCTCGGACGAGGCCCAGCAGGCCGCGGCCGGCGCCACCCTGACCCCGGCCCAGCTCAAGGCGCTGCTCGACGACCGCCAGCCGGTCAAGCTGGTGGACGTGCGGGAGCCGGCCGAGTGGCAGATCAACCGCCTCCCCGGGGCGACCCTGATCCCGCTCGACACCCTGCCCGACCACCTGGCCGAGCTGCCCCAGACCGAGCCGGTGGTCGTCTACTGCAAGACCGGGGTCCGCTCGGCCGAGGCCCTGGCCCTGCTCAAGCAGTCGGGGTTCTCCACCGCCAGGCACCTGGGCGGCGGGATCACCGCCTGGGCCAGGACCGTCGACCCCAGCGTCCCGGTCTACTGAGCCTGCCGGGCGCCGAGCCCGGCGTCCCGCGCCTCCCCGGGCCGGTGGCCCCTCCGGGGTAAGCTCTGGCGCGTTCCGGCCGATCCAGTCATGAGATCGGACCCCGACGCGAACAAGGACGCCACCCCATGCGTATGCCCGGTCGGACCTCGCTCGCCCGCTTCCTGTTGCTGTCGGTGGTGCTGTCCGGCGTGCCGCTGGCGGCGGCCGCCGAGCCGGCCCGGCCGCACGCGGCCCGGGTCGCGGGGCCCACGGCCGGGCGGGCGCCGTCGGTGGCCGGGCGGGGGCCGTCCGCCGCCCCGACCACCACGGCCCGCCGGACCCCGGCGCGGCACGCCGCCCGGCGGGACCGGTTCGCGCCCGGGCGGGTGCTGGTGCGGTTCGAGCCCGGGGCGGGGGAGCGGGGCCGGGCGGCGGCCGCGGCCGCGGTCGACGGGACGGTCATGGCCGGGACCGGCCGGACCCGGGTGGTCCGGCTCGACCAGGGCGCCGACGTCCGCGCCGCCGCCCGGCGGCTGGCCGCCCGCCCGGGGGTGGCGTCGGCCGAGCCCGACTGGCTCCGCCGGGTCGCCGACTGCGACCCCGACGTCTGCTGGCACCTCCAGCCCAACCAGGGCCTTGAGCACGGCGCCAACGTGGTCGCGGCCCACGATGGCGGGGCCACCGGCAGCGGCCAGATCGTGGCCGTGGTCGACACCGGCGTGGTGACCGGGGTCGCCGACCTGGCCGGGCGGGTCAGCCAGCGCCTGCGCTGCACCGACACCGGCTGCGTGCCCGCGGTGGCCGCCCCGACCAGCTCGCACGGCACCGAGGTGGCCAGCGTGGTCGCCGCCCTCGACAACACCACC
>DASZON010000384.1:0-2937 GCA_035550755.1 Actinomycetota bacterium
CCAGGCGGGGGACTGCGCCGAGACCTTCGACGCCTTCTCGGCCGACACCATCCGCGACAAGCTCAAGGTCATCCTCCAGATGGCGGTGATCCTGACCTACGGGGCCGGGCTGCCGGTGGTCAAGGTGGGCCGGATCGCCGGGCAGTTCGCCAAGCCCCGCAGCTCCCCGAGCGAGCGGGTCGACGGGGTCGAGCTGCCGGTGTACCGCGGCGACATGGTCAACGACCTGGGGTTCGACCGGCAGCGGCGGCGGCCCGACCCGGGCCGGATGCTGCGCGCCTACCACCAGTCCTCGGCCACCCTGAACCTGCTCCGGGCCTTCACCAAGGGCGGGTTCGCCGACCTCAACCAGGTCCACGTCTGGAACCAGGAGTTCGTGTCCCGCAGCCCGGCCGGGCGCCGCTACGACGCCGTCGCCGACGGCATCGACCGGGCCCTGCGGTTCATGGCCGCCTGCGGCATCGACCTGACCACCTCCTCGGTCATCCACCAGGTCGACTTCTACACCTCGCACGAGGCCCTGCTGCTCGGCTACGAGCAGGCCATGACCAGGCGCGACAGCCTGACCGGGTGCTGGTACGACTGCTCGGCCCACCTGCTCTGGGTGGGGGACAGGACCCGGCAGCTGGACGGCGCCCACGTGGAGTTCGTGCGCGGCATCGGCAACCCGGTGGGGGTCAAGCTCGGCCCGACGGCCGTCCCGGAGGAGATCGTGGCCCTGTGCGAGCGGCTCGACCCCGGGCGGGTCCCCGGCCGGCTCACCCTGGTGGCCCGGATGGGCGCCTCCCGGGTCGAGGAGCTGCTGCCGCCCCTGGTCCGGGCCGTCCGCGACGCCGGCCACCCGGTGGTGTGGGCGTGCGACCCGATGCACGGCAACACCTTCGTGGGGCCGTCGGGCCACAAGACCCGCCGCTTCGACGACGTCATGGCCGAACTGGCCGGGTTCTTCGCCGTCCACCGCTCCGAGGGCACCCACCCCGGGGGCATCCACGTCGAGCTGACCGGCGAGGACGTCACCGAGTGCCTGGGCGGCGCCGACGAGATCACCGACGGCCACCTCCACCGCCGCTACGAGACCGCCTGCGACCCCCGGCTCAACGCCGGCCAGGCTCTGGAGCTGGCCTTCCAGGTGACCGAGCTGCTGCGGGGCTGACCGGCCCGCATGCCCACCGTGCTCTGGCAGGGCGTGGAGACCGGCGCCCTCGACCGCTGCCGGCTGGAGGCCGGCCCGGACGGCCTGCGCCTGTCGGGGACGGTGCTGACGGCCGAGTTCGGCACCCCCCTGGACGTCCGCTACCAGGTCGAGACCGGCCCGGACGGCCTGACCCGCCGGGTCGAGCTGGAGCTGGACGCCGGGGCCGGTGCCGTGCGCCGGGTCCTGGCGGCCGACGGGGCCGGCCGCTGGTGGTGGGAGGGCGGCGGGCCCACCCTGGCCGAGGTCGCCGGTGCCCTCGACATCGACCTGACCGTCACCCCGGCCACCAACACCCTGCCCATCCGGCGCCTGGCCGCCCTGGAGGTGGGGGAGGCCGCCGACCTGCGCATGGCCTGGGTCCAGTTCCCCGAGCTGTCGGTCATCGCCTCGACCCAGCGCTACCAGCGCCTGACCGCCGACCGCTGGCGGTTCTCGAGCGGCGACTTCTCGGCCGAGCTGCTGGTCGACCCCGAGGGACTGGTGCTGGAGTACAGCGGGCTGTTCCGCTCTCTGGCGTACCGCCTGGAGTAGCCCGGCCGGCACCGCCCTGCTGTCCGTCAGCGCCGCCGACCCGGCGCCGGCCGGCCGTCCGGCTCGAACCGGCGCCGCAGGGTGAAGGCCTGGGGCGAGGGGCCGTGAGCCAGCAGGTAGCACAGGCGCCGCAAGGCCTCCTCGACCTCCGGCCGCTCGCCCGCCTCGACCCACCACAGCACGGTCGACGGCTGGCGTCCCGGCAGGAACCAGCGGGCGCGGCGGCGCAGGTAGCCGCCGTGGGGGCTGCGGTAGACGAACACGTGCAGCGCCTCGTAGGACTCCCACACCGACAGGTTGACGATCACCGGGAACGCGCCGTCCCCGAGGACGGTCGCGCCATGGGCCTCGCTGGAGCACAGCCGCCACACGAAGCCCGGGCTTGCCTCGGCGACCCGGTTGATCGGGTCGAGGGCGACCACGAACCCGGCCATCTCCGGCGAGTCGAGCGGCGCCCGCTGCCGGGCGACGTTCGCCTGGGCCAGGTGCCGGTTCCGCGTCATCCTCCGGGCAGGATAGCCGGGTGGTGGAACGCCCGAACCTCAGTCCTCCGGAACATCCAGTCCCTCGAACAGCTCCCCGTGCTTCTTCATCAGGTCCGGAAGGTCCGCGGCGGTCAGCAGGCGGACCGTGACCGTTGGCTCGCCCTTGTGTTGCTGCATCCGGGTGGTGAGGGTGAGGACGGCGCTGGTGAAGTCGTGGGCGTGGCCGGAGAGGGACAGCACCTGGTTCGTCGTGCTGTCGTAGGTGAGGACGAAGTACTTCCGGCGGGCGCCGTTCGGGTCCACCCTTCATGGGTCGACCCGTTCGGGGAGGGCTTGATCAGGTGACCGGGACCGTGTCCGGGACGCCGAACTTGCGCCAGTACTCCTTGCCGCTCTCGGGGAGGGCGCGGATGGGGTCGTAGTACTCGTAGCGGCGGCTGAGGGCCTCGGGGTCGTCGAACTCGATGCCGGTGCGGTAGTTCTTGGTCCAGTAGGAGATGCCCTTGTCGCGGTCGTAGGCCTCGACCTGGTGGACCCAGCGCTTGCCGACGAAGGGGATGTCGGCCACCACCCGGGGGGTGGCGAAGCCGGGCAGGTAGCCCATGATCGCGTGCTGCAGCTCCTGGGCCTCGGCGATCGAGGTCCGCCAGTGTTCGGAGTTGGGGATCATGTCGCAGGTGTAGAAGTAGTACGGCATGATCTTGGCCCGGTCCAGCAGGGTGAAGC
>DASZON010000385.1:0-8914 GCA_035550755.1 Actinomycetota bacterium
AAGGACCCCGACGGCCTGGAGTTCGAGGTCGCCTGGGTGGTCCCGGCCGACCTGCTCGACGCCGCCGCCCTGTCCGCCCGCGAGCGCATCGGGCCGCTCGACCTGGAGCGGGAGAAGGCGCGCTACGGCGCCGACACCAAGGGCGGCATCGGCATCTCGGTCCCCGCCTCCTAGGCGACGCCAATACGGAAGGCCCGCCGGCGAGGGCGGGCCTTCCGTATGGGGGAACTGGAGGCTAGCCGTTGGGGCGGGCGTAGCCGACGATGCTGCTGCCGAGGGACTGGACGCGCACGTAGTCCCCGGTATGGGTGGCAGAGATGCGCTGCCCGCCGCCGATATAGATGGACACGTGCGAGATGGGGCTGTAGTAGAAGATCAGGTCACCCGGCTGGAGCTCGCTGGCCGAGATGCGGCGGCCGACGTTGTACTGGGAAGCGCTGGAGTGGGGGAGCGAGATCCCGGCCTGGCGCCAGGCCATCATCGTCAGCCCTGAGCAGTCGAAGCAGCTCGGGCCCGACCCGCCGTAGCAGTAGGGCTTGCCGACCTGGGCCCTGGCGTAGGCCACCGCCGCCGCGGCCGAGCCGCTGCCACCGCCGCCACCCGAGGCCGGGGGCGGGGCGACCGGGTTGGAGGGCCTGGCCGGGGCCTGGGGGCGGTCGGCGGCGCGCATCCGGGCCAGCAGGGCCCGGGTCCGGTCGGCGGCCCGCTCGACCTCGGCCTTCTTGGCCGCCAGCCGCTTGACCTCGGCGGCCTGGGCCTTCTCGGCCGCGACCAGGTCGGCCTGGCGGGCGGCGAGGACCTTGCCGGCGAGGCCGAGCTGGTCCATCAGGTCGCCGTCGTTGGCCGCCAGCAGCTCCAGCACCTGGACGCGGGCGATGGCCGCGGCCGGGTCGTCGGAGCCGAGCACGGCGGCCACGGCGCTGCCGGCGCCCTGCACGTAGGCGGCCGAGGCCCTGGCGCCAAGGCTCGCCTGGAGCTTGCGCATGTCGTCCTCGGCCCCGCTGGCCTGGGTCCGCAGGTTCTTGAGGGACCGCCGGATGCGGGCCAGGGCCTCCCGGCTCTGGTTGTACTGCTCGACCAGCTGGTCGGACTGACGGTTCAGCTGGTCGAGCTGATCCTCGAGGCGGGCGGAGGAAGCCGGGGTTGCCAGGGCTGTCGTGTTCGAACCGGTCGACAGCACCGTCAGGGGCAACAGCATGGCCGCGAGCAGCACGCTCCGCGCGGCGTGGCGCGGCCAGCGACGGTGGGGGGTCCGTCGAGCGCCCAACGGGGGCAAGAGCCTGACCTCCTTTCTCTTCCCGCCTCCAGTGGCCGGACACGGGGCGGGCGCGGTGGGAAGTGGGGGTGCGCCCTCTCCTCCGATGGGGGTCGGAGGAGCCGTTCACGGTGAAACGTGTCCGTCCGGTAATCATTCCGTGACCAAACGGCCCGGACTGTAGCGTGCTTCTGCGGGATTCGCCAAATCCAGTGCTCACGAATGGCGACTTCTCGCCGGTGGCTTGCTCCCGCAAGATGTAGCGCTTATGGTTCGCCCAGCTACAAGATCTTGCGAATCCGATCCGCCGGTCCTGGGGATGCAGCCCGGCCCCTGCCTCCGGAGAACTGCGGGGATGAGGACGTGGAGAATTACGCATGGGAGCAGGACGCCGGAGCGCCGGCGGGGCCGCTCGGCGCGCGCGAGCGGAGCGTCCTCGCCTTCGAGCGCCAGTGGTGGCGCCACGCCGGCGCCAAGGAGGAGGCGATCCGCCGCGAGTTCGGCATCGGCCCGACCGCCTACTACCAGCTCCTGACCCGCCTCCTGGACGACCCGGCGGCCCTCGCCTACGACCCCATGCTCGTCAAGCGCCTCCAGCGCCAGCGCGCCTCCCGGCGCCGCTCGCGCTCCGGGCGTAGGCTCAGCCCACACCCGAGCGGAGGCTCCTAGGAGGGTTCCCGTGAAACCCGGTCCGACGGCCCGGGCGGCATTGGTCCTGGTGGCGTTCCTGGCCGTGTTCACGGTGGTCGACCGGATGTCGGTGACCGGTGGCGGGGGCACGCGGACGGCCGCGGCGCCACCCGCCGCGCAGGAGCCCGACACCAGCGCGGCCGCGACCACCACCACGGCGGCCCCCACGACCACCACCAAGGCCCCGACCACGACCGGCGCCGCCCCGACGACCACCAAGGGGACGACCGGGACGACCCTGCGGCCGGCCTCGGGGGTCAGTGTGCAGGTCCTCAACGGGGTGTGGGTGGCCGGCCTCGCCCACCGGGTGGCCGGCCAGGTCCGGGCGGCCGGCTACGACGTGGTCGCGGCCAAGACCGCCCTCGGCAGCTACTCGGTGTCGCGCATCTACTACACCGGCGGCCACCAGGCCGACGCCGAGGCCTTCAGGGACCGCTTCCCGGCGTTCTCGGTGATCGAGCCGGCCCCGGCCAACCTGTCCCGCGGGGTCGCGCTCCACGTGGTCATCGGCAAGGACTACCCCGGGGTCTGAGCCACCTCGGCCAGCTCCGCCCGCTGGCGGTCGAACCAGTCCCGGGGGGGCATGGCCGTGGCCCCCTCCCGGAGCAGGGCGGCCCGCTTGGCTCGCTCGTCGGGCGGCAGCTCCAGGGCGGTGGCGATGGTCTCGGCCAGCTCGGCGGTGTCGAAGGGGTTGACCAGCAGGGCGCCGGGCCCGAGGTCGTCGGCCGCCCCGGCGTTGCGGGACAGGATCAGGGCCAGGTCGTGGCGGCTGATCGCCGGCCCCTCCTTGGCGACCAGGTTCATGCCGTCCCAGATCGGGTTGACGATCAGCACGTCGGCCGCGGCCATAGCGGCCAGGGCCCGCGGGTAGTTGTCCCGCAGCTCCAGCAGCACCGGCTCCCAGGTGCGGGTCCGGTAGCGCTCGTTGATGGAGTCGGCCAGGTGCTTCACCTCGGCCGTGTACGCCTGGTACTCGGGCAGGTCGCGCCGGGACGGGTAGCTGAGGGCGTAGTGGACGACCCGCCCCCTGGCCCGCGGGTTGCGCTCCAGGAACATGGCGTAGCCCTCGAGGCCGCGCAGGATGTTCTTGGACAGCTCCATGCGGTCGACCCGCACGATCAGCCGCCGCCCCCGGCGCAGCTCGGCCACCACCCGGTCCTGGGCGCGGGCGTCGGCCTGGGCGGCCCGCTCCCGCAGGGCCTCGCCGTCGACCCCCAGCGGATAGGTGCGGACCCGGACCAGGCGGCCGTCGCCGGCCCGGACGGTGTGCCGCTCGAAGTCGACGGCCAGGCCCGCCTCCAGGCAGCAGTGGAGGAAGTTGCGGGCCCAGCGGGGGACCAGGAACCCGACCTGGTCGGCCCCGAGCATCCCGTCCAGGATGGCGGCCGCGACCCCGCCGGGCAGCATCTGGAAGTAGGCCGGGTCGGCCCACGGGCAGTGGCTGAAGTGGGCCACGCGCAGGTCGGGCCGGCGCCGGCGGAGCATGGCCGGGACCAGCGCCAGGTGGTAGTCCTGCACGAACACCTCGCCGCCGGGCACGGCCTCGTCGTCGCAGGCGGCCGCGAAGGCCCGGTTGACGTTCTCGTAGTGCTGCCAGGCGACCCGGAAGCTGTGGTCGAAGCGGGGGTGGCGGGGCACGTCGAACAGGTAATGGTGCAGGAACCAGATGGTCCGGTTGGCCACCCGGTTGTAGTAGCTCTGGTACTCGCGGGGGTCGAAGACCAGGCTGCGCAGCCGCACCGGGCCCTGGGCCAGCTCGACCGTGCGCAGCCGCCCCGAGCGGGCGACCCGCCTGGCGGCCACCCGGTCCCCTTCACTGATGGCCGCCGCCACCCACGTCCCGGCCTGACCGGCCAGGGCCGGCCCCAGAGCGGCCACCATGCCGCCGGCGCCCCGGCCCGAGCTCAGGTTGCCGTCGTCGTCGACCTCGAACTGGACCGGACCCCGGTTCGACGCCACCACCAGCTCGGTCATCTGGGCCGACCCGCCCTTTCACGTCCCGGGGAACCCGTATGCTCTAGATGCCATCGTGGCATTCCTGAACGCGGCGGTCGACCGGATCCCGAAGGCGGCGAGGTATGACCCAGACGGGTGAGCAGACGCCGAGGGCGCCCCTGCTCAAGCCCCCGGCGCACCGTCCGTCGCCCTACGAGCGCTTCGTGCGCGTCGGCACTGTCGCCTGGTGTGGTATCGGGGTCATCATCCTCGGCTACCTGCTGCTGCGGCTGCTGCTGTTCGTCAACCCGGTCGTCCCGCCCCTGCTGATCGCCGTGGTCGTGGTGTACCTCCTCAACCCGATCGTGTCGGCCCTCGAGCGCCGGGGGGTGCCCCGGGCCGCCGGGGCGGGCATCGTCTACCTGCTGTTCCTGTGCATCGTGGCCCTGATCGTCTCACTGCTCGTCCCGGTCGTGGCCCGGCAGGTCTCGCAGATGATCGAGCACTTCCCCGACTACCTGGCCGACGGCCAGGCCTACGTGCGCCGGGTGGCGGCCCGTTTCGGCCAGGAGCCGAACTTCCAGCTGGACGCCGACCACGTCCGGGCGTGGCTGTCGGCCGAGGACAACCGCCAGACCGTCACCCGCTACCTGACCGGACTCCGGTCGGTCACGACCTCGCTGCTGAGCGGCCTGATCATCTTCGTCATCGGCCCGGTCATGGCCTTCTACCTGCTGGTCGACCTGCCCCGGCTGGAGCGGGGGATGATGGCCCTGGTGCCGCCGTCGCGCCGCGAGGAGATCCGCGGCCTGATGGACCGGATCGGCCAGTCGGTGGGCGGCTTCTTCCGCGGCCAGCTGCTGGTCGCCCTGTTCGTGGGGGTGGCCTCCTCGATCGGCCTGTGGGCCATCGGGCTGCCGTTCTGGCTGCTGGTGGGGATGGTGGCCGGGGTCTTCAACCTGGTCCCGCTGGTCGGCCCGTTCATCGGCGGCGGCCTGGCCGTGGTCATCGCCCTCATCTCCGGCCAGCCCCTCAAGGCGGTCTGGGCCGCCCTGGTCCTGCTGGCCGTGCAGCAGATCGACAACCACCTGATCTCGCCCAACGTGATGGGCCGGACGGTCCAGCTCCACCCGGTCGTGGTCATGCTCGCCCTGCTGGTCGGGGCCAGCTTCGCCGGCCTGTTCGGGATGCTGGTGATCGTGCCCCTGGTCGCCGTGGCCAAGATCGTCTTCCTCTTCATGTGGTCCAAGTACGTGGACTACGGCGACGACCTGACCCAGGGGGGCCCGGACTAGGGCATCCGCTCCAGGAGCGCCGCCACCGCCTCGGCCCAGCCCTGGCCGGCGGCGGATGGGGTGACGATCACCTGGGTGCCGGGGTCGCCGTCGGCCGCCCAGGCGCCGTTGGCGACCAGGAACATGGCCCCGACCACGCCGGCGAGCTGGAGGTCGGCCGGGCTGTCGCCGATGGCGGCCGCCCGCTCCGGCTCCAAGCCCCGGCCGGCCAGGTAGGCGGCGGCCGTGCCGGCCTTGCTGACCCCGGCCGGGAGCAGGTGGTAGGCGTGGGTCGGGCCCGGCCCGAGGTGCGGGTAGGCGCCGCGCAGGCGGCCGTTGTCGAGCAGCCGCGCCCAGCCCAGGCCCCGGCCGGCCAGCAGGGCGTCGGCCTCGGCCGGGTCGACCCGGCCGCGGAGCAGGAAGGTGCCGCGGCGGCCGAGGTGCCAGGGGGTGTGGGGCTCGATTCGGCCGGCGAAGCCCTCCAGTACGGCGGCCAGGGCGCCCGACCGCTCAAGGGCCTGGGCCGGGCTCTCGCCCAGGTCCCGGGGGGCCTCGCCCCAGACGAGCTCGACCTCGCGGCCCCGCACCAGCACCGTGCCCAGCTCGGCGACGGCGTCGCGGGTCCCGAGCAGCCGGCCCGTCTCGCGGAGCTGCTCGGCGGTGCGCCCCGAGACCAGCACCACCTCCAGCCCGGCCCGGTGGGCGGCGACCAGGGCCTCGGCGGCGGCCAGGGTCGGGCGGCCGTCCAGGTCGGCCAGGAGCGAGCCGTCCCGGCCGACCAGGGTCCCGTCGACGTCGGAGAACAGCAGGGCCGGGGCCAGGCGGTCGAGCAGGGGCCCGGCGTCGTCCAGGGCGAGGCCGGCCACGCTACTCCGAGGCGGCGACGGGGTCGGCCCGCCGCCGCCGGTAGTCGTCGACGGTCACGATCGGCGGGCGCCGCGAGGTGACGATCTCGCGCGGCTCCGGCCGGTACTCGTACAGCTCGTTGGAGAACTGGACCAGGGTGGTGGCGAAGTTCCCAGGGGCCGATCGGCCCTCCTCGGCCAGCTTCAGGAACACCGCCTGGAGGATCCCGAAGCTCATCCGGCCGAGGGCCTGCATGTCCTGGTTGCGGTGGACGCGGCGGTCCAGGTCGACCTGGGCGATGGCATCGACCCCGAAGCGGGCGGCGATGTCGACCAGCAGCCCCAGCTCGACCCCGTAGCCGGAGAAGAACGGGACCTGCTCCAGGATCGCGCGGCGCCCGGCGTACTCGCCCGACAGTGGCTGGATGATCCCGGCCAGCTCCGGCCAGAGCAGGTTGATGACCGGCCGGGCCATCAGCTCGGTGACCCGGCCGCCGCCGGTCGCCCGCAGGGCGTTGCGCTCGCGGATCGGCCGCTCGTAGAACGCCTTCACGTACTGGATCTCGGGGTCGAGGAGCAGCGGGCCAAGGAGCCCGTAGACGAAGCGGGCGTGGAAGTTGCGGATGTCGGCGTCGACCCAGCAGAGCACGTCGCCCTGGCAGGCGTGCAGGCTCTTCCAGAGCCCCTCGCCCTTGCCCGACCCCGGGCCCTCGCCGGGCAGGACGTCGCGCTCCAGGAGCACCCGAGCGCCCTCGGCCCGGGCGATGGCCGCGGTGTCGTCGGCCGAGCCGGCGTCCATGACCACGATCTCGTCGATCAGCCGCAACCGTTCCAGGAGGTTGCGGCGGAGGCTGCGGACGATGCCGCCGACGGTCGCGGCCTCGTCGCGGGTGGGCAGGCAGACCGAGACGGTCAGCCCCAGCCGCTCCTTGGCCGCGCGCAGCTTGGCCGGCGGCTCGAACTGGCTGTGGTGAAAGGTCCGGTTGCCGAACCATTCCCAGGTGTCGATATCGGTCATCCCGTCTCCAGTGCAGGCCCCCAGGAGAGAGCATGCCCAACCGGTGTTGCAGCCAAGCAGCGTGCCAGGGCAAGCTGAAACTCCACAACTTCATACGTATAGATCCAGGCGACGCATCCAGAGGGGCGGAGGGACCGGCCCGACGAAGCCCCGGCAACCTCCTCCGGACGAGGAAGGTGCCACTTCCGGCCCCGCCACGGTGGCGGGGGAAGATGCGCCGAGCGGTTGACCGACCGCGGCGCGGACGTCGCCCCACGCCGAGCCCCGGAGGTCGCCGACCGCCATGACCGACCAGACCCTGGACCACGTCATCCTGCGCTGCCGCGGCTGCCAGACCGCCTACCCGGCCGCCCTCGACTACGCCTGTCCGCGCTGTCTCGGCCCGCTCGACCCCGAGTACGACCGCGCGACCGTGGCCGCCAACCTCAGCCGCAACGGCGTCGAGGCCGGGCCGCGCTCGATCTGGCGGTACTCGGCCGTGCTGCCGGCCAGCCCTGGGCCCGGCGACCTCGCCCCCGGCCTGACCCCGCTGGTGCCGGCCCCCCGGCTGGCCGAGGCCCTGGGGGTGCCCGGCCCCCTGTTCCTCAAGGACGACACCCGCAACCCCACCAACTCCTTCAAGGACCGGGTGGTGGCCGTGGCCGTGGCCCGGGCCCGGGCCTTCGGCCTGACCACCGTCGCCTGCGCCTCCACCGGCAACCTGGCCGGGGCCACCGCGGCCGCGGCCGCCGCCCAGGGCCTGGAGTGCGTGGTCGTGATCCCGGCCGACCTGGAGGCCGGCAAGGTCGCCTCGGCGGCCGCCTTCGGGGCCACCGTTGTCGCCGTCGAGGGCTCCTACGACCAGGCCAACCGGCTCTCCATGCAGGCCGTGGAGGCGTTCGGCTGGGGCTTCGTCAACGTCAACCTGCGGCCCTGGTACGCCGAGGGGTCCAAGACCGTCGGCCTCGAGGTGGCCGAGCAGCTCGGCTGGTCCCTGCCCGACCACGTGATCGTGCCGATCGCCTCCGGCGCCCTGCTCACCAAGGTCCACCAGGGCTTCGGGGTCCTGGCCGATCACGGCCTGGTCGAGCGGACCCCGGCTCGGGTCCACGGCGCCCAGTCGACCGGCTGCAGCCCGGTGGCCACCGCCTTCGCCGCCGGGGTCGACGAGGTGACCCCGGTGCGGCCCACCGGGATCGTCAAGTCGCTGGCCATCGGCGACCCGGCCGACGGGGCCGAGGCCCTGGCCGTGGTCCGCGGCACCGGCGGCCGGGTCGAGGCCGTGGACGACGAGGAGGTCGTGGAGGCGATCCAGCTGCTGGCCCGTACCACCGGCATCTTCGGCGAGACCGCCGCCGGGGTGACGGTCGCCACCCTCGGCCGCCTGGCCGCCCGGGGCGAGTTCCGCCCCGGCGAGCGGGTGGTGGCCCTGATCACCGGCCACGGCCTCAAGACCCGCGAGGTCCTGGACGGCCGCGCCGGGGCCACGGTCACCGTCCGCCCCAACATCGACGCCCTCACCGAGGCCCTGGCCCCGGTCCGCCCCCACCTGGCCGCGGCCGGCTAGGGCCGTTCCCGCAGGTAGCGGCGGAAGATCTCGAGGGCGTCGGGGCAGAACGGCCACTGCTCAAGGCGGGCGACGAGCTCGCCCTCGGGAAGGAAGTCGCCCCAGGCGATCTCGCTGGCCTGGGGGGTGACCGGGCCGTCCCAGGTGACCTCGTACAGGGCGCTCCAGCTCGGGTTCTCAGGGCCGCGGTAGCGGTGCGTGAACAGGAAACGGGGCTCGGGGCCGGCCACCCCCAGCTCCTCGGCCAGCTCGCGCCGGGCCGCCTCCAGGTAGGTCTCGCCGGCGGCCAGGACCCCGCCGGCGGTCATGTCGTACATCCCCGGGTAGACGTCCTTGTCGTCGGTGCGCCGG
>DASZON010000386.1:0-4231 GCA_035550755.1 Actinomycetota bacterium
ACGTGCTCGATCGGGACCCCGGCGAAGTCGCTCAGGGTGTCGCCGACCACCGCCTGGAGCGGGTGGTCGGGCTGGGTGTAGCGCTCGGGGGCCCAGCCCCGGACGACCGACCCGGCCAGCATGTAGGCGTGCTTGCCCGAGCAGTTGTGGTAGATGGCGGCCGGGCCGGCGGCCCGCTCGCGGGCCGCGCGGTCGGTGGGCAGGGAGGGCGGGCAGCGCAGGGCGGTCTCGTCCAGGCCGGCCGCCTCCAGCACCTTGCGGGCCGAGGCCACGTGGCCGGGCTCGCCGTTGTGGGAGCCGCAGGCCCCGGCCAGGGCCTCCGGCCCCAGCCCGAGCTCGGTCTCGACCCCGAGGGCACGCACGGCCATGGCCTGGAACGGCTTGGCGCAGGAACGCAGGTACACGACCAGCCCGGGGTCGTCGGCGGTGGCCAGCAGCCGCCCGTCGGCATCGGCCACGGCGACCGCCCCCAGGTGCCGGCTCTCCACGAACCCGGACCGTTCGACCTCGGCCAGGACCTCCACGGCGCCTCCTCTGGCACGGTTCCCGCCGGGCACCCAGCCCGGGCACCCGGCAACGACCCGGTCCCGGGCTCGGCCCCCCGGAGGGGGAGCGTAGCGGACTCAGGGGGTGGCGTGCGCCAGGCTGTCCACAGGCCCGGCGGGCCCGGCGTGCAGGGCCGCGTGCAGGCCCGGGAGCTCGGGGACGATGGCGGTGAAGGCGTCGACCACCGCCGGGTCGAACTGGGAGCCGGCGCCGTCGGCGATCTCCTGGCAGGCCCGGTCGAAGGGGAGGGCCTTGCGGTAGGCGCGGTCCGAGGTCATGGCGTCGAAGGCGTCGGCGACCGAGAACACCCGGGCCCCGGCCGGGATGGCCTCGCCGGCCAGGCCGTTGGGGTAGCCCTTGCCGTCCCAGCGCTCGTGGTGGCAGCGGATCACCTCGACGGCGCTGCCGAGCGACTTGATCCCGGCCACCATCTGGACCCCGAGCAGCGGGTGGGCCCGCATGACCTCCCACTCGTCCGGGTCCAGGGGGCCGGGCTTGTTGAGCACGGCCTCGGGGATGCCGACCTTGCCCACGTCGTGGAGCAGGAACCCGTAGCGCAGCTGCTCGTCGGCGGCCAGCTCGGGGTCGACGGCCTCGGCCAGGGCGACCGCGTAGTCGTGGGTCCGCTGGAGGTGGGCCCGGGTGCTGGGGTCCTTGGCCTCGACCACGAAGGCCAGGGTCTTGATCATGTCCAGGTACGACCCGCGCAGCCGCTCCAGGGCCCGCTCGAGCTCGGCCGCCCGGGCCCGCTCGGCCTGGTAGAGGTGGTTGATCTCGTGGGCGAAGATGACCAGCTGGCGCTCGGCCGCCTCCAGCTGCTCGGTGTGGCTGGTGCCCGGGTCCATCGGCTCAGCCGTCCGTGAGCCGCTTGACCGTGTCCAGCAGGGCCAGGGACGAGAACGGCTTGACCAGGTAGGCGTCGGCGCCGGCGTCGTGGGCGGCCGCCCGGTCGTCGGGCTGGTCGCGCCCGGTCAGGACCAGCACCCGGGTCCCGGCCAGCTCCGGGTCCGAGCGCAGGGCCTGGCAGGTCCCCAGCCCGTCCAGCCTCGGCATCGTCAGGTCGAGGATGACCAGGTCGGGCCGCTCGTCCCTGACCATCTCGAGGGCGGCCTGGCCGTCGGCCGCCTCCAGCAGCCCGTACTCGTCCAGGTCGAGCAGGGCCGAGACGACCCGCCGGATGGCGGGGTCGTCGTCGACGATGAGCACGCGATTCAGCTCCATCGCGGTATGCATCGGACCGATCCTCGCCTGACTTGAGCCCTTCGAGGAGATCGAGGAGATCACTCGAGCAGCTGCGACACCTGGGCGGTGCCGTCCCGGTAGCGGCGGGCCAGCTCACCGCGGAGCAGGTCGACCACCCGCTGGACGGCCCGCCGGTGGGTCGAGACCTGCTCCTCCTCGCGCCCCAGGGCCTCGACCGCCCTGGTCAGCTCCTCCACGTCCAGCTCGGGCAGGCGGGCGATGGTCTCGTCCGAGACCAGCCGCTCGACCCGGCGCCGGTGCTCGCCGGCCCGCGACGGGACCTGGACGCGCGGGACGGCGCTGAAGGTGCCGGGCGCGTCGTCGCTCAGGATGGCCGGCAGCCCGGCCAGCAGCCCGGCCACGTCCTGGTCGCCACCGGCCGAGCGGCGCTCGAGCTCGGCCCTGAGAATGTCGAGGCGGCCCTGGAGCAGCCGCCTGAGGTACGAGACGTCGGCCTCCTCGGCCTCGGCCTCCTCACGGCGGGCCCGCAGCTCCGCCAGATCGAGCCGCTCGACCCCGTCGGTGAACCGCGGGTCGAGCACCCGGTCGATGCGGCGCTGGCCGCCGGGAACAACCTCCACGCTCATCCATCCCCCCCTGGTGCGCCCACTGGTCGTGGAGCGGGACAGATTGTAGGCGATTCAGGCGATCGGCAGGTCGACCACTGTCGCGACCCGGTCTCCGGCCCGGACCAGGCGGCCGGTCTCGACCACCCGGCGGACATAGGCCAGGCCGATCGGGCCAAGGTCCGGGTGGTCGGCCGCGCTGCGGAGCTGGCCGGCGCGGCGGCCGTCGTCGGTCACCAGGTCGGTCCGGGGCGCGGGCAGGGCGGCGGCGTCCCCGGCGGCGGCGCCGGCCGGCTCGAAGCGGAGGCCGGCCAGGCGGCGCTGGACCTGCCCCAGGTTGTGGACCCGGGCCACCGTCTCCTGGCCCGGGTAGCAGCCCTTGTCCAGGTGGACGTGGGAGCCGAGCAGCCCGGCCTCCTCGGCCAGCACGTCGTCGGTCAGCTCGAGCCCGGCGCGGGGCAGGCCGAGGGCGACCCGGACCGGCTCCCAGGACCCGGCCGGGCCCCGGCCCACCCCGGCCCGCTCGAGCTCGGCGGCGGCCGCCGGGGCGCCCGGGCCCACCAGGTCGGCCCCGGCCGGCGTCCGGTGGACGACCACCAGCTCCGGCCCCGGCCCGGCGGTCCCGGCCCGCCCGGGCGCGGGAACGGGCAGCCCGGCCGCGGCCAGCGCGGCCGCGGCGTCGGCCGCCGGGCCGAGCAGGGTGGCGGCCCCCGCCAGGGGCTGGCCCACGGTGACGTCGTAGCGGAACACGAACCGGGCCAGCCGCTCGGCCAGGGCCGGGGCGGCCCCGGCGTCGGTGTCGAGCAGCACCCCGTCCTCCAGGACGGCCAGCCGGAAGGCGAACTCGACCTTGCCCTTGGGCGACAGCAGCAGCGCCTCGGTGGCGTCGCCCGGGCGGAGGTCGAGGGTGTGCTGGCTGCAGACGGCGTGGAGGTAGCGCAGCACGTCGTTCCCGGCCAGCCGGAGGGTGGCCAGGTCGGGCCGGTCGAGGACGGTGACGGTGCTGGTCAAGGTGTCCATGGGCCCATGGTAGCCATACCCGTTTGCGGTCCGGTTCTGGGTGTGGCTAACTGGGCTTACGCGAGAAGGGAGGTGGTCCAGCTGTCAGAACCGGTACGGACCCGTGAGGTGACTGCCCGGTAGGGCGACTCAGCCTCGATCGTGGGGAATGGATCACCCCCGGAATCCAAACAGATCACCGAACCCAGGGGGCCTCGGCCTGGTCCGACCGAGGAGGCGCCGCGCGAGCGGAGGGCTCAACCCCCTGGGTCTTTCCATGCCCGGGGAACAGGCCGGCGGCTCAGTCCCTGAGCAGCCGGTAGACCACGTAGACGGCGAACACGCCCGCGGCGGTCAGCATCGTCACCAGCAGGGCCGTGTACCAGAGCTCCAGGGTCATGCCGCCAGCCTAGCAGTCAGGTGGCCACGCCCACCGAGGCCGCCCGGCCGCTGAGCAGGAGCGTGCCCGGGCGGGTCTCGACCCGCTCCAGGCGGACCCCGGCCGGCAGCTCGGGCAGCGGCACCTGGAAGGTGAACCGGTCCGAGAGCAGGTTCTCGACGGCCGGGTCGAGCCGTCCCTGCTCCCCCAGCCGGATCTCGTCCGGGGTGAAGGTGACGGCGCCGTCGCGAGCGCCCAGCTTCCCCTTGACCAGCGCCTGGCCGACCAGCGCCAGGTCGACGCTGACCTCGACCCCGTCGTCCTTGATGGCCAGCTTCCCGCCCTGGAGGCGGTCGGCCAGCAGCCGGTTGACCTCGGCCTCGGTCAGCTCGATGGTGCCGTCGGCCTGCTCGACGGTGACCCGGCCCGGCTCGCCCAGCATGACCTCGCGCGGCACCCGCACCCCGTGCAGGGTGAGCTGGAGCTCGGCGGCGTTGAC
>DASZON010000387.1:0-6017 GCA_035550755.1 Actinomycetota bacterium
TGCGGGACCTGGACCTGTTCGTGGAGCTGGCCGAGACGGCCGGGTTCTCGGCCAACCTGTCCATCGGCACCCTTGACGAGGAGGTGTGGCGCCGCAGCGAGCCGGGGACGCCGCATCCCAAGGCGCGCATGGCGGCGGTCAAGCAGCTGGTCGCGGCGGGTATTCCCTGCGGCATCCTGATGGCGCCGATCCTGCCCGGCATCTCGGACTCGCCCGAGCAGCTGCGGGCGGTGGTCCGGGCGGCCGCCGAGGCCGGGGCCAGCCATCTCACCCCGATCACCCTCCACCTGCGGCCCGGGGTGAAGGAGGAGTTCATGCCCTGGCTGGAGGAGAGCTATCCGGAGCTGGTGGCGGGATACCGGCGCCTGTACCGGGGCTCCAACGCCCCCAAGGCGGTTCGCGAGCAGATCAGCCAGCAGGTCCGGGTCGAGAAGCGCCGCCACCGCAGCTTCGCCTCCCCCGCCACACCCGCCACGGCCCGCCGTTTCCCCGACCGGCTCTCCCGCGGCTCGACGGCGCTCGACGCCCAGAACGGACCCTCCGCCGCTCCCGACCCGAAGCCACGCGACTCCCCCGACCCCGCGGAGCAGCTCTCCCTCGGGCTCGGCTGACCGGCGACGCCGCCTGCCGCAGAGGTCTGGACCATCCTGGTCTGGCCTGGTTAGATGCGGTAAGGGCCGATGGCGGCCGGTGGTGCCGGCCGGGCCGGAAGCGGTCGCGAGGGGACGCGAATGACCGAGAGCCGGGGACCGGACCCGCAGCCCACCGAGGACCGGGAGCCCGACCCGAAGCCTCCCGAGGACGACATCCGCTGGCTGATCTATCTGGGCATCGGCCTGCTGGTGTTCCTCGGTCTCGTGGCCTGGTCCGGCTTCCACAACGCCATGGGTCACTGACCCCGGGGAGCACCCCAGAGCCCCTTCCGGGACGTTGCTGGCGGGCGGAGGGCGGGGGAGGATGGTGGGCTGCTGCCGCGGGTCGCCCGTGGCGCTCCACTCCCGCTCGCAACCAGGTGGTGACCTCGTGAGCCGACCGCGACCAGATGGTGAGCTCGTGTGAGCCGGCCGCTGGGGCCGCTGCCCGAAGCTGAGCTGCAGGCCGAGCGGGCGATGCTGGAGCATGCCAGGCGGTGCCTGGCGGCGATGCGGCGGCGGACCCGCTCCCTGCGGGCCTCCGGGGCCGACCCGTACGCGGTCGAGTCGGTGGAGTGGCGGCTGCGGCAGCGGGTCGCCTCGCTCGCCGACGACGAGCGGACCGGGCTGTTCTTCGGACGGCTGGACTATGACGCCACCGCCGACCCGCCGGAGGCGCGGTTCTACGTCGGGCGCCGCCACGTCAGCGACGCCGAGGGCGACCCGGTGGTCATCGACTGGCGGGCCGGGCTGGCCCACCCCTTCTACCGGGCCAGCCCGACCCGCCGCTACGGCGTCCGGGTCCGGCGCCGGTTCGGGTACCGGGGTGGCACCCTGACCTCGATCCAGGACGAGGTGCTCGACCTGCTGGACGAGGCGGAGGCACTGGCCGTCGCCGACCGGGTCCTGGTGGCCGAGATCGAGCGCCCCCGCATCGGGCCGATGCGCGACATCGTCGCCACCATCCAGCCCGAGCAGGACGACCTGATCCGGGCGCCGCTGGCCGACACCATCTGCATCCAAGGTGGTCCCGGGACGGGAAAGACGGCGGTCGGCCTGCACCGGGCCGCGTTCCTGCTCTACGAGCACCGGGACCGGCTGGCCAGGGACGGCGTCCTCGTGGTCGGCCCCGGGCCGGCGTACCTCGCGTTCATCCGGGACGTGCTGCCGGGGCTGGGCGAGGTCGACGTCGCCCAGCGCTCGATCGAGGACCTGGTCGCCGAGGTCGAGGTGACCGGGACCGACACCCCGGAGGCGGCCGCGGTCAAAGCCGGCGAGCGCATGGCCGAGGTCGTGCGCCGGGCCGCCTTCACCCACGTCCGGCCGCCGGCCCTCCCGCTGGAGGTCCACTGGCGGCACCGGGTGGTGCGGCTGCCGGCCAGGGTCCTGCGCCAGCGAGTGGAGGAACTGGGCTCCGGCGACCTGCGCTACCTGGTCGCCCGCGACCATCTGCGGGACTGGCTGGTCGAGCGCTGCCTGCGGCACCTGGAGCACACCGAGGGCCTGAACGCCCTCGACAACCCGGTCGAGGTGCAGCGCAGCCTCCGGGCCCGGCCCGAGGTCCGTGCCTTCCTCCAGCGCACCTGGCCGGTGGTGGACCCCGTCCGGCTGGTGTTCCGGCTCCTCACCGAGCGGGACTTCCTGGCCGGGGCGGCCGACGGCATCCTCAGCGACCCCGAGCAGGAGCTGCTGCGCTGGACCAGGCGGCCCCGCAGCCGCAAGGCGGCCGCATGGTCGGTGACCGACGCGTTCCTGGTCGACGAGGCCGTCGACGTGATCGGCGGGACCCCGACCTTCGGCCACGTGGTGGCGGACGAGGCCCAGGACCTCTCGGCGATGCAGCTCCGGGCGATCGGGCGGCGCTGCCGCTTCGGGTCGGCCACGCTGCTCGGCGACCTCGCCCAGCGGACCACGCCCTGGTCGGCCGAACGGTGGGAGGACGCCCTCGGCCACCTGGGCCGCCGCTCGATGCGGGTCGAGCACCTGCCGCGGGCGTTCCGGGCGCCGGCCGAGGTCCTCGACTTCGCCAACCGGCTGCTGCCGGAGATCGCTCCCGGCGTCCGGCCGGCCCGGTCCGTCCGCAGCGTCCCGGGGTCGCTGCGGGTCCGGGCCGTGACGCCCGGCGAGGCGACGGCGGCCTGGCGCCAGGCGCTGAAGGAGGCGCTGGCCGAGGACGGGTCGGTCGGGCTGGTGGTGGACGACCGGGCCGTCCCCGCCGCCCGGACCGAGCTGACCGGGCGCGGCGTCGAGTTCCGTGAGGTGGACCGGTTCGACACCGACACCCGGCTCGCGCTCGTGCCCGCGTCGGCGGTCAAGGGGCTGGAGTTCGACCAGGTCGTGCTGGTGGAGCCGGCCGACATCGCCGACCCGGCCCTCGGGGCGACCGGCCTGCGGCGGCTCTACACCGCCCTGACGCGGGCCGTGCTCGGCCTGACCATCGTGCACGCCAAGCCGCTTCCCGCCGCGCTCGGGCCGGCGCCGGGAGGCTAGCCTCGGCGCCGGTGGCCGGGCCGGTCAGCGACCCTCGTACTTGTCGGGCAGCAGGACGTTGAGCACGAACGTCACCACGCTGATGACCAGGGCGCCGAGCAGCGCCGACCAGAACCCGTCGACCTCGAAGGCAAGGTCGAACTGGTCCCCGATCCAGGCCGTGAGCAGCAGCATCAGGGCGTTCACGACGAAGGTGAACAGGCCGAGGGTGATGATGAACAGCGGGATGGAGATCAGCCGGACGATCGGGCGGACGATCGCGTTGACCAGCCCGAAGATCAGCGCCACGAGGAGCAGGGTGACGAGCCGCTCAGTGGTGGTGCCGGGCCCGACCGAGATCCCTCCGATCAGCGCCGCCGCCACGGCCAGTGCCACCGCCCCAGCCAGAAGCCGCACGATCAGCCGCACAGGACACCTCCCACCTGAACGCACATCCGAGCAGGACAGGGCGACCATACCAAGCCCACTCCCCCGCCGCGCCAGCCGGCCTGGGTGGCAGGGATCAGGTGCGCCGGAACGCCCGGATGCCGGCCGCCCAGGCGGCGTCGAGGTCGGCGTCCGACGGGAACCGCTGGTCGAGTTCGAGCATGACCATGCCGTGGGCGAACGCCCAGATGGCACGGGCGCGGGCCTGGGTGCCGGCGACGACCAGGAGGGGGGCGGCGGCGCGGTCCTCGAGCCCCGGTGGGAGCTGCTCGCGGGGCAGCGGTCCGGTGTTCACCAGGCGATACAGGTGTGGATGGTCGAGGGCGAACCGGCGGTAGGCGGCCGCCAGGGCGGCCAGGGGATCGGTCGCGTCGTCCACCGCGGCTTCGAACACGGCGGCCGCGTCCTCCAGGCCGGTGGCGATGACGGCCGCCTCCACCGCCGCCTTGTCGGGGAAGTGCTTGTACAGCGAGGGGGCGCGGATGCCGACCCGTTCGGCCAGCCGCCGCATGGTCAGGGCCTCCGGCCCCTCCTCCTCGAGGAGCCGCCTGGCCACCGCGACGACCTCCTCCGCCCGCCCGGACCGGGACGTCACCACTGACGCCACCCCGCCGACCTCAGCTGGGGTGGGGTCATTGCGCCGCTCCGGTGTGGGTGGGGTGCTCCACCCGGGTCTTGAGGGCCTGGTTCATCTGGTGGAAGCCGTCCTGGGTTGGCTTCCCGATGAGGGCGAGGACGAGGGGGACGAGGAGACCGCGGAACTCCTCCTGCTGGGTGAGGCGGACCCGGTCGGCGCCCACAGAGTCGATGGTGAAGCTGTGCTCGCCGTCGAACAGGCCGGGCACGAACAGCTGGCCCAGCCAGCGGAGCCGGCGAGCGGGGGTGGCCTCCAGGACCTCTGGGCGGAGGGTCATCGGGCGGCGGCCGGGGAGGCGCATCTGGAGCTGGAGGCGGCCGCCGGGAACCGGCTCACCGGCGGCCTGGACGATGAAGGGGTTCCAGTGGGCGTAGGCGGCGAAGTCGGTGAGGGTCTCCCAGACCCGGTCGGGGGACGCCTGGACCTCGATCTCGGAGCGGAGCTGGCGGGCCATGGGGGCCTCCTTGGTTCGGCTAACAACGTTAGCCACACTGTAGGCGAACACTGTTAGCCTGTCAACCCCCCTCGGTGGGACCCGACCCGCCGCCGTTCAGTTGCCCGGGGTGGAGGCCAGCGAGACCTCCTCGCCGGCGGCGACCAGGGCCGATCCGATGACGGTTGCGGCCCGGGGGCCCAGGCGGAGAGCGGAGCCGGGATGGGGCGGGGCGGGCGGACGTCGGCGACGCCCAGGGCGACCAGGGGGTCGAGGAAGGCGGCGGCCAGGGCCCGTGGGAGCCAGTCGTCGAGGTCGAGCTCGAGGCCGTTGGCGACGGTCTCGACCAGGCCCTGGAGGCCGACCTCGACCCCGGCGGGGAGGCCGAGGAGCAGTCGCAGGACCCACAGGCGGGCGCCGACCAGGGTCTCGATGCCGGGGGCGTCGCGGAGGAAGACCGGCCAGGGGACGCGGTGGCACCAGGCGGCGTAGACGAGCCCGGCGCGCAGGCCGGGGTCGATCTGGGCCCAGGCGTGGCGCAGGCTGGTCGCCTCCAGCCGGTCGCCGCGGACCCGGAGCAGGCCGGCCCCCTCGGCGACGGCGCGCAGCAGCTCGACCGCGTCGCGCTGGGTGGCGAGCGGGCCGCGGGCCGTGGGGCCGCGGGGCGAGGCGATGCCGGCGGCGCGGGCGGCCAGCCGGGCCTCGGCGGCGGCCAGGCGGCCACCGGGAGCCAGGGCGAGCCCATGGCGGTCGGCGACGACCTCGACCAGGGCGTCCAGGCGGGCCAGGAGCCCGTGTTCGGAACTCAGCATGGCGGTTCCCTCCGGAGTGGGTGGCGGGGCGGACGGAACCTGCCACGCCGCCCGGACCCTCAGAAGGGGGGTGCGCCAATCTGTGGACAACACCCGGGCCCGCGCGCTCGGGCCGCCCGGGAGACTCCCCGGGCGGCCCGACGGCCCTACGGACCCGGCTCGGACCCTGCGGCCCGTACCGGCCCTACCGTCTCGCCTCGAACACGCTCGAGAGGTCGCGCACGGCGGCGTCGCGGCTGCTCAGCGGCTTCAGGTCGAAGCGGCGCTCGATCGTGGCGACGACCGAGGTGGTGTCGTGCTGGGTGTGGTCGACCACGAAGCTGCCGCGCAGGTGCGAGCTGATGACCAGCGCCGGGATCCGGGTCGAGGGGCCGAAGACGTCGTGCGGGCCGCGCTTGCCGCCCTGGCCGGGCGGGGTGACGTGGTCCCACTGGCCGCCGAACTCATCGTAGGTCACCACGACCATGGTGTTCTTGGCGCAACGGCTGTTCTCGACCGCCTGCACCAGGTCGACCAGGTGCATGCTGCCCGCGTTCGCGCTGGCGTACCCGGGGTGCTCGTTCTCGGCCCCGACCGGCTTGATGAAG
>DASZON010000388.1:0-5712 GCA_035550755.1 Actinomycetota bacterium
CTCCATGTCGGCGTCCCAGCCGGCCGCGGTCAGGTAGTTCTGGAGGGCGTCGACCCACACGTACATCACGTGCCTGGGGTCCCAGGGGATCGGCACCCCCCAGGTGAAGCTGGACCGCGAGATCGACAGGTCCTGGAGTCCCTGCTCGACGAAGGAGACGACCTCGCGCAGGCGGGTCTCGGGCCGGACGAACTCGGGATGGTCGCGGTAGTGCTCGAGCAGCCGGTCGGCGTACTTGGAGATGCGGAAGAAGTAGTTCTCCTCCCGGACGGTGTCGACCGGGGTCCCGTGGATCGGGCAGTTGCCGTCGACCAGCTCCTCGGGGGTGTAGAACTGCTCGCAGGCCACGCAGTACAGGCCCTCGTAGCTGTCCAGGTAGACGTCGCCCTGGTCGTACAGCCGCTGCCAGAGGTGCTGGACCGGCACCACGTGGCGCTTCTCGGTGGTGCGGATGAAGTCGTCGTAGGCGATGTCGAGCTCGGCCCAGGTCGCCTTCCACCGCTCCACGATCCTGTCTGTCCATGCCTGCGGGTCCAGGCCGTTGGCCTCGGCCGCACGGGCCACCTTCTGGCCATGCTCGTCCGTCCCGGTCAGGAACAGCACCTTGTCCCCGTGCGCCCGACGCCAACGGGCCAGCACGTCGGCCGCGATGGTGGTGTAGGCGTGGCCGATGTGCGGCAGGTCGTTGATGTAGTAGATCGGGGTGGTGAGGTAGAAGGTGTCCTTCTCGGTCACCGTGCGGCGTGCCTTTCCGGGGGGCCAGTCTGGATGAGATGGCGGTCAGGCTAGCATCATCCTGGTTCACCCCGGGCGTCGAGCACGGCCTGGTAGACGCTGCGGCGGGGGGCTCCGGTGGCCTCGGCCACGGCCGTGACGGCGTCCCTGGTGCTGGTGCCGCCCTCGACCAGGCGGCCCACCTCGGCGGCCAGGTCGGCCGGGCGGGCGGCGGGCTTGGCGGCGCCGGGCGGGGCCCCGCCGACGACCACGGTGAGCTCGCCCCGGGGGCCCTGGTCGGCGAGGCGTTCGCGGACCTCGGCCAGGGGGCCGCGCAGCGCCTGCTCGTGCACCTTGGTCAGCTCGCGGACGGCGGCGGCGGCCCGGTCGGGGCCGAAGGCCGCGGCCATGGCGTCCAGGGTGGCCAGGACCCGGTGTGGGGCCTCGAAGAAGACCATCGTCCGGGGCTCGGCGGCCAGCTCGTGAAGGCGGCGGTCGCGCTGCCCGGGCCGGCGGGGCAGGAACCCCTCGAAGCAGAACCGGTCGGTGGGCAGCCCGCTGACCACCAGGGCGGCCATGGCGGCGCTGGGCCCGGGGACCACCTCGACGGGGACGCCCCGCTCCAGGCAGGCGCCGATCAGGTGGTAGCCGGGGTCGGACACGGCCGGCATGCCGGCGTCGGTGACCAGGGCCAGGTGCAGCCCGGCGGCCACCCGCTCGGCCAGCTCCTTGGCCCGCTCCTTCTCGCCGACCTCGTGGTAGCTGGTCATGCGGGTGGTCACGCCCAGGTGGGCGAGCAGCTTGCGGGTCTGGCGGGTGTCCTCGCAGGCGACCAGGTCGGCCGCTTCCAGGGCCCTGGCCAGCCGGGGTGAGGCGTCCTCGAGGTTGCCGATCGGGGTCGCGCAGACGACCAGCTTGCCTTCCTTCATGCCCCCAGGCTACTGCACGATCTGGTCGTAGGCCGCCCGCCACCGCTCCAGCTTCTGGCCGGTCAGGGTGACGATGAACAGCTTGGTCGAGGCCGGCGGGTAGATCGAGGGGTCGCTGGTCTGCTCGGTGGGCAGCAGCGGCTTGGCCAGCGACACCGGGGTGCCGTAGCTGACGTACTTGGAGATGCGGGCCTGCACCTTGGGATGGAGCACGTAGTTCATGAAGCGGGCGGCGTTGGCGGGGTGGGGGGCGCCCTTGGGGATGGCCATCACGTCCACGAACCGCAGCGAGCCCTCCTTGGGGATGGTGTAGCTGACGTCCGGGTTCTGGTCCTGGGCCTGGAACACGTCGCCGCTCCAGCCCTGGGCCAGCCAGGTCTCGCTGGCGGCGAGCTCGTCGATGTAGGTGTCGGCGGTGAACCGGCGCACCTTGCCCTTGAGGGAACGGACCAGCTTGACCACGTCGGCCAGGTCCCGCTCCTCGATCGAGTTGGGGCTGCGGCCGAGATAGATGAGGGTGCAGGCGATCAGGTCGGTGGCCTCCCGCAGGAGGGTGACGTGGCCGGCCACGCCCGAGGCCGGGTCGAACACCGCCGCCCAGGAGTCGACCTTGCCCCCCGGCACCTTGGCCCGGTTGTAGCCGATCCCGGTGGTGCCCCACTGCCAGGGCACGGTGTAGCGGTTGCCGGGGTCGTAGTCGGTCTCCACGAACTCCCGGTCCAGGTTGGTCAGGTTGGGGATGAGGTCCTGGCGCAGCGGCTCGATCAGCTCGAGCTTGATGTAGGTGGGGATGAAGTTGTTGGTCGGGACGATGATGTCGTAGTCGGTGGGGCCGGCCCGCAGCTTGGCCAGCAGGTCGTCGTTGGAGGAGTACACGTCGTAGTTGACCCGGATGTTCGACTGGGCCTGGAACAGCGGGATGGTCCGGTCGTCGATGTAGTCGGACCAGTTGTAGATGTTGAGCAGCCGCTCGTTGCGGCGGTTGCCCGAGATCGGTGGCCCGTCGCCGGACGCCGCCGCGGCCGGCGGGTTGTCGTCGCCCATCCCGGCCACGGTGCCGCCGGCGTAGCCGGCCACCCCGGCCGCGGCCAGCAGCCCCGCCGTCTGCAGGAAGCGGCGCCGCCCGACCCGCCGTTCGGGCGGGCCCACGAGCATGTTGAGCTCGGGGTCTTCCTTGCCGGCTCGCACCATCCTTGATCTCTCCTCCAGCTATCCCAGTCGGACGACGACCTCGTCGGCCAGCAGCGCCTCGCCGGCCGGGACGCCGTCGGCCACCAGCTCCAGCCTGAGCGGGCCGGCGGTGGCCACGTTGTGGGCGACGATGACCCGCTTCCAGGCCAGGCCGGGCAGGGTGGCCACGGTCGTCTTCGAGACCTCCTTGCCGCCGGCGCCGACCACCCGGAGGGTGACCTGCTGGCCGGGTGCGGACGAGCGCACCCACGCCGAGGCCACGTACCGCTGGCCCTTCTTGGCGTCGGGGGCGACCTCGGGCAGGGCCAGGCCGACGCGGGCCGGCTGCGGGCCGCGGGCCCGCACCGACGCGCACGACCCCGAGGTCCGGCCCTGCGGCTCGCGGCTGGCCTCGGCCGGTCCCAGCACCTGCCAGCCGCTCAGGTCCTCCTCGAAGCTCCAGTTGTCGACCAGGTTGCCGAACGCCCCAGCCCCCGGGGGGCGCGAGGTCGGGCCGGCCGGGGTGGTGGCCGCGGCCCTCGCCGGCCCGTCCGGCTCCTTGGCCGCGCTGATCAGCCAGGTGGCCAGCACCCCGGCGAACACCACCGAGGCGATCACCACCGCGATGGCCGCCCCGGCAGGCCCGCCGAAGGTCCGCCGTGGGGCCTCGTGGCGGCCGCGGGGCCGTTCGTCGGGGTTCACCGGCTGACTGGGTGGCGGCAGGGCTCGCCGCTCCGGCACCGAGGCGTCAACCGCCTCCCGGGGCTCCGACCGATCCAAGGTGTCGTCCTCCACGAACGCCCATCATCGCCCGAGCCCCCACTCCAGGCACACCCGCAAAACAAGCAATCTAATGCAAGCCGATCTACGCAGGCAACTCCGCTGGATTGCCGGCGCAGCCGACCTTCGAGGTCAGGACCGCCGCGGAAGCAGCAGGCAGACGTCGCCGAACTCGTGCCACAGGTACCCGGCGTCGAGCGCCGCCGCGTACGCCCGCTCGAGGGCCTCGGGGCCGAGAAAGGCGCCGAGCAGGTCCAGATGACTGGCTTCGGGTTCGTGCAGCCCGGTCAGCAGCCCGTCCACCACCCGCAGCGGGAACCCAGGGGTGATCCGCAGCCGCGACACCCCGGGCCCGGTCCGGAGGGGTGGCGCAGGGCTCCCTTGCCCGCCCTCGTCTCCGGCGCGGGCGGCGGTCTCGAGGGTGCGGACCACGGTGGTGCCGACGGCGATCACCCGGCCGCCGGCGGCCCGGGTGCCGGCCACCGCGGCGGCGGTGGCCGCGGGGAGGAGATAGGGCTCGGCGGGGACGAAGCGCCGGTCGGTGGCCGGGTCCCCGTAGGTCGAGAGCCCGGCGTGGAGGCTGATGGTGGCCAGCCCGACCCCCCGTGCGCGAAGGTCGGCCAGGGTCTGGACGGTGAACGGCCGCCCGGCGCTGGCCATCTCGGCCGACCCGGGCCCGGCCGCGAACAGGGTCTGGTAATGGTGCAGCGGCCAGGCCCGGGGCACGTAGGCGTAGCGGACCGGGCGCCCGGCCCGGTGCAGCGCCTCGGCCAGCCGCTCCCCGGTCGCGTCGAAGGCGAGCCAGACGAGCGGCCGCGCCTCCTCGTGCCGGCCGAGCACGGTCGCTCCCAGCCCGCCGGCGAACTCGAGCCGCTCCCCCGCCGCCAGCGCCGGCGCCGCCGGCCGCGCGTCGGTGGGGACCAGCGCCGGGTCGGCGCCGCCCGCCGGCACCCCCAGCACCAGCGCCGCCCACCGCTCGGCCCCCCGGCCCGGCCCGTCCGGCACCCGGCCCTGCCCGCCGGGGTCCCGGGCGGCCAGGCGGACCTCGACCGGCACTCCGGCCGCGGTGCGGCCGAGCAGGCTCGCCGGCAGGGTCCGGGAGTCGTTGACGACCAGCAGGTCGTCCGGTTCCAGCAGCCGGGGCAGCTCGTGGAAGCGGTGGTGGGTGACCGACCCGTCGGCCCGGTCGACGGCCAGCAGCCGCACGTGGTCGCGGCGCAGCCCCCTGGCCTCGGGCGGGGCCGTCGCCTCCAGCTCCGGCGGGAGCCGGAACCGGACCGCGCTGCGCACTGCCGCCTCCTATGCCTGGGCCGGGGCGAACTCGGCCGCCTCCAGCCGCCGTCCGCTGCCGCCCTCGCCGCCGGTCGCGGCGGCCAGGCGCACGAACACCTCGGTGCGGTCCGCGGGCCGGGCCAGGGCGGCCGGGTCGTCGTCGGGCAGGGCGGCCCGGTGCATGGCCGTGTCCATGTCCCCGGGGTCGACGGCGTTGACCTGGACCCCGCTGCCCTCCAGCTCGCTGGCCCAGATCCGGGTCATCTGGTCGAGGGCGGCCTTGGACACCCCGTAGGCGCCCCACCCCGGGTAGCCGACCACCCCGGCGTCGCTGGAGACGTTGACGACGCTCCCCCGCCCCGCGGCCAGCATCGGCCCGAGCAGCGCCCGGGTGAGCAGGAACGGCCCCAGCAGGTTGACGTCCAGGACCCGGCGCAGGGCGTCCGGGTCGGTGTCGACCAGGTACGGCATGGGCGTCGGCCCCAGCTCCGAGGCGTTGTTGACGAGCACGTCGACCCGGTCGAAGGCGGTGAGGGCGGCGGCCGCGACCCGCTCGACGTCGGCCGGGTCGCCCACGTCGGCGGCCACCGCCACCGCCCTGGCGCCGAGGGTCTCGGCCTCGGACCGGACCTCCTCAAGGGGCCCGGGCCGCCGGGCCACCACGACCAGGTCGGCTCCCTCGCGGGCGTAGGCCAGCGCGATCGCCCGCCCGAGCCCCTGGGACGCCCCGGTCACCAGGGCGGTCGTCCCGGCCAGCCGGCCGCCGGAAGGTCGCGTCATCTCGGCACCTCCACCGCTCGGGGGACACGCTGCCGGCATGGTGCGCCCGCCCCGCGAATTTTGCAAC
>DASZON010000389.1:0-2429 GCA_035550755.1 Actinomycetota bacterium
CGACTCGCCCCTGGCCCGCCTGCGCCTCCCGCCCCTGCCCTGGCCCCGCACCCCGCGCGGCTGATCCCCGGGGCGGCGAGAGGCGCCGGTGACCGGCGGTCCCATAGGCTTGGGCCATGCCCAGCCTGGAACCCGCCCAGCTGCTCCTGCTGGCCGCGGCGGCTCTGCTCGCCGGGGCCGTCAACGCGGTCGCCGGCGGCGGCTCGCTGCTGTCGTTCCCGGCCCTGCTCGCGGTCGGCTACCCGGCGATCACGGCGAACGTGACCAACTCGGTCGCGCTCACCCCCGGCTACTTTGGGGGCACCCTCGGCTACCGGCGCGAGCTCGCCGGGCAGCGCCGCCGGATCCTCGCCCTTGGGGCGACCAGCGCCACCGGGGCCGTCGTCGGCGCCGTCCTGCTGCTGGTCAGCTCCCCGGAGCTGTTCGAGGCCATCGTGCCGTTCCTGATCTTCCTGGCCTGCGGGCTGCTCGCCCTCCAGCCCCGCCTGGCCCGGCTGGTCCGGGCCCGCCGCGAGGGCGACGGCAACCCGGCGCCCGGCAACCCGGGGCCCGGCGCCCCGGCCGGGGCCGACCAGCACACCGGGCCGCTGTTCGTCACCCAGTTCCTGGCGGCGGTGTACGGGGCCTACTTCGGCGCCGGGGTCGGCATCATGATGCTGGCCATCCTGGGCATCTTCCTCACCGACAGCCTCCAGCGCCTCAACGCCCTCAAGGGGCTGCTGTCGCTGGTGGTCGCCGTGGTCGCGGCCATCTGGTTCGCCCTCTTCGCCGACGTCGCCTGGGTGGCGGCCGCGGTCATGGCCGTGGCCAGCCTGCTCGGCGGCCAGCTGGGCGTGCTCCTCGCCCGGCGTCTCAACGACCAGGTCCTGCGCTGGCTGGTGGTCGCCTTCGGGGTCGCCGTCGGCCTGCGACTGCTGCTCGCCGGCTGACGCGGCCGGCTCACCAGCCGTAGCCGTCCAGGACGGCCTCGATCCGGGGCACGTACCGCTCGGGGCCGAAGTGGCGGATGTTGTTGAGGAACTTGTGCAGCTGGAGCGCCGGGCGGCGGCGCTCGTAGCCGGGGTCGGGCGGCCACTCGGCCACGTAGGCCTCCCACAGCCCGTCCGGCAGGCCGCCCCCGAGCTGCATGTAGGCCAGCTCCAGCTCACGGTCGGCGTACGACACCGCCGGGTCGACCAGCCAGCGGCCCTCGACAACGTTGGCCGACCACAGGTCCCCGTGGGTCAGCGAGGCCGGCGGCCGCGGCCGCAGCAGCGCCGGCAGCGGCCCGTCGCAGGCCCGCTCCAGCCGCCGCCGCAACGGCTCGGGGACCCGCGGGTCGGCGAGGTGGGGGCGCACCCGGCGCCCGACGTAGAAGCTCGGCCAGTCGTCGTCCCAGCCGTTGGGCTGGACGGTCCGGCCCTGGAAGTTGTCCCGGTGCCAGCCGAAGCGGTCCCCGGTGCTGCGGTGCAGGGCGGCGATGGCCCGGCCCAGGCCCGGCCAGTCCGGCGGGCCGCCGACACGCTCCAGGACCAGGACCCGGCCGGCCAGCCCGAGCACGGCCGGCACCGGGGCGCCGGCGGCGGCCAGGGCGGCCAGGCCGTCGGCCTCGACCTCGGCCGGGTACGGGCAGCGCTTGACCACCACCTCCCGCCCGTCGGCCAGGCGACCCAGGGTGGTGGTGCAGATGAACCCGCCTGTGAGCGGCTCGCCGCCTTCCAGCAGGGGCAGCGCGACGGGCCACTCGCCTCCCCGGCCGGAGCTGGACGTCACCGGGGCCCGGCGGTCGCCACGGGCCTCAGCCGCGCCGCCGGCCGAAGGCGAAGTAGGCGAGCGGGCCCACGAAGTTGACGAACGCGGCCGCCGCCCACAGCGGCTTGGGTCCCCTGACCTGCTCGCTCGGCCGGCGGCGCAGGTCCCGGAGGGCGGCCGCGGTGAGCAGCACCTGGACCACACCGGCGGCCACGATCCCGCGCTGCTGTCCCGCGCTCAGCTCGTTCCAGCGCTTGCCCCTGTCCATGACGGCCTCCTTCCGCGTCTGGTTGGCCTGTCGAAGGCTACGCCCGGCATGCCCGGCATGGCGACGCCGTGGTTGGTGATCACCGTGGGCCGGGCGAAGGGCCCGCGAACCGGGGGCCGTTCAGCCCATATCGGGACACCCCAACCAGGCGAGACTGCTGGCAGAAGAACACAAAGGAGGCCATCAATGGCCATGCAGGAGATCAGTAGGCTGGACGGCTCGCTGCCGGCAGCCGAACGGACCACCAGGACCGAACCGGCGTTCGGGAGGATCATCACCGAACGCGCCACCGAGGTTCTGGCGGTGTTCCGGGTGGTGTTGGGGTTCGAGTTCCTGTGGGCGTTTCTGGACAAGACCTTCGGGTTCGGCTATGCGACCCCGTCGGCGAGGGCGTGGATCCATGGTGGTTCCCCGACCAAGGGGTTCTTGA
>DASZON010000390.1:0-11176 GCA_035550755.1 Actinomycetota bacterium
TCCCGGTGGGCGGGTGCAGCATGGCGATGCAGCTGTCCGCCGGCACGGCGACCGTCACCGAGGTCGCGCGCACCGGCGCCCAGCTGGTCGGCGTGGCCGCCACCCCGAGCGACCGCCTGGTCGGCACGCCCGACCTGGCCAACCGCACCGCCACCGTCCGCATCGTCGAGGGCGACCTGGCCAGCCAGACGATCGTCACCCTCACCAACAAGAACGTCCCCCCGCCGCCCAGGAACGGCCTGGTCAAGATCTGCAAGAAGGCCGGACCGGGCGTCAGGCCGGGCAGCACCTTCACCTTCACCCTGGCCACCCGCGCCACCAGGTCGGTGGACGTCAAGGCGGGCTTCTGCAGCTCGCCCCAGGAGGTCCCGGTCGGGAACCTGACCGTGACCGAGAAGGCGACCAACGGGCTGCGGGTGTCCGACATCACCGTCGACCCGGCCTCGGCCCGTGTCGGCAACCCCGACCTCACCGCCGGGACCGTCACGGTCGCGGTCGAGGCCAGCCGGGTGGTGACCGAGGTCACCTTCACCAACCGCAAGTCCGAGCCCGGCATCCTGAAGGTCTGCAAGGTCGCGGGCACCGGCGTGGTGCCGGGGACGCCGTACCGCTTCACCGTCGGCGGCACCCCGGTGCAGGTCCGGGCCGGTTCCTGCAGCCTGCCCCTGAGCGCGCCGGCCGGGAACCTGGCCATCACCGAGGCCCAGGCCGAGGGCACGCGGGTCACCGACATCACCGTGGCCGGCGCCGGCTCCCTGGTCAGCCGGGACCTGGCGGCGCGGACGGCCACGGTCAACGTCGCCTCCGGCGCCATCACCGAGGCGGTGTTCACCAACGCCAAGCCGTCCACCCCGGTGCGCGGGTGCGTCTGGACCGTGAAGTACTACAAGAAGCACCACCGGATCGTCGCCAAGCTGGTGCCGAGCGGCGGCCTCAGCGTCGGCAGCGACAAGCTGTCGGCCAAGCAGGTCTCCTGGGCCCTCCAGGCCGGCCAGCGCCGCAACTTCCGGTTCAAGCTCCAGAGCGAGCTGATCGCCGCCCTGCTCAACCAGCTCGGCGGGGCCAGCACCCCGGCCAAGGTGCAGGAGGCCATCGACGCCGCCCAGCTGCTGCTCAGCCACGGCGACGGCGCCCTCCACAAGGGCAGGTGGAACACCCTGGAGACCGGCTCGGGCACAGAAGTCCGCTGGAAGGGCCGCACCTCCAAGGCCGCCCAGCTCCGTGACCTGCTGCGCGACTACAACCAGGGCAGGCTGCAGCACTGCCCCAACGCCTGCGGCAAGCACCGCTCCGACGACCACAAGCCCGACCACCACGGCAAGCCCGAGCACCACAAGCCCCGCAACCACTACCGACCCATCTGACGTAGGCACGAACCACGGCGGGGGGAGGGCAACCTCCCCCCGCCGACTGCTCTCCGGTGTCGCAGATCACAACCGCCCGGTGACAGACGGCACCGCCGCAACCCGGCCGGAACGGTCATGCTTGTCTTGGAGATGGGCGTGGACACGGCGCCTGGAACGTCCAGGGGGAGGACGCGACATGGCCACCGCACCTGCCGTCATCGGAGGGACGACCCCAAGCCACCCGACGGCGGAGCGCGGGCCGTGGCCCGCGGACCAGGTGAGCCTGCGGGTGCTTGGCCATTTCGAGCTGCAGGTCGACGGGCTCCGCCACGAGGTGCCGTGGCAGGCCCAGCGCGTGCTCGGCTACCTGGCCGTCGGGGGGGTGGCGCAGCCACGGGCCATCGTCGCCGGCGCCCTCTGGGAGGACGTGTCCCAGCGCCGGGCCCAGGCCAACCTGCGCAACGCGGTCTGGCGGGTCCGCCAGCTCAGCGACCGGGTGCTGGCCGGCGGCCGCGACGTCATCGCCCTGGACGGCCGTGTGGCCCTCGACCTGCGCGACGCCCAGCACCGGGCCCAGGCCCTGCTGCATGACGATGACGCGGCGGCCGACGTCGCCGGCATCGACCTGCTCGACGACGACCTGCTGCCCGCTTGGGACGAGCCCTGGCTGCTGATCGAGCGCGAGCGGCAGCGACAGCTGCGCATGCACGCCCTGGAGAGGCTCAGCGCCTCGCTGCTGCGCACCGAGCGCTACCCGGAGGCGATCACCGCCGCGCTGGCGGCGGTGCGGGCAGAGCCGTTGCGCGAGTCGTCGCAGCGGGTCCTGATCGCCGCCCACCTGGCCGAGGGCAACATCAGCGAGGCCATGCGACAGCTGGAGGCCTACCGGGCCCTGCTCCGCGCCGAGCTCGGCATCGCCCCCAGCCCGCCGCTGGAGTCGATGGTCGCGGGCGCCCTCGAGGCCCACGGCGTCTGAGCAGCCCGGCCGCGGTGACGCCGGCTCGTCGCCGGGGCGACGGCGGCGTGGACGCGGCGGGGACGCCGCCCGCGCAGGCTGCCGCCTATGAGCGACGACGACACCTGGGTCACGATCGTGGTCCGGGCCTGGCCCGATGCCGGTGGGCTGCGGATCCGGTTGCTGCGGGCCGACAGCGCGGGCACCCGCGACGACCAGGTGGTCGCCTCCGTCGACCAGGCCGCCGCCACCCTGGCTGCCTGGCTGTTGTCGGCAACGACGCGCCAGGGACGCGCCGAGGGATGCGACCAAGACGCCGCCAGCGACGACGGATGACGCAGATGGCGACGCCCGCCGGGACGGGGACGCAGACCCGCTCCCCGTACGGTGCCCTCCACGACCCGGGAGGTTGAGATGAGCGTCTTCGAGATGACGACCAACCCACGCGATCCCGCCGCCGGTGGCGAGCTCCTGTCCAGCCCCTTCGCCGGCGCGGACCTGACGGCCACGGCGGAGGCCGGCCCGGCCAGCGCGGCGTCGGTGGCCTCCGCGCTGACCACCCCGTTCTCCGAGGCCCTGGCCTCGCTGGCCGAGTCCGACCTCGAGGCCGAGGCGTTCGCCGCCCTCACCTCCGAGTTCGAGGACGAGGAGTTCACCGAGGCGCTGGAGGCCCTGGTCAGCGAGGCGGCGGCGCGCCACCTGGCGTCGACGGGCAGCTGGAGCCAGGAGTCGGGGGCCATGCAGCTGGCCCACACCGAGGTCGAGCAGTGGCTGGCGACCGTGGGCGCCGAGGCCGACCGCCAGCTGGCCGAGCTCGAGGCCCACTTCGGCGACCGTCCTGTCGACAGCGTCAGCGAGTCCGAGATCGACGCGTTCGGCGGCTCCGGCGCCGAGCGCGCCACCCTCGACAGCCCCCTCAACGCCCAGGAGCAGTTCTTCAAGAAGCTGCTCGACAAGGCCAAGAAGGTCGTCAAGGGCGCCGTCAAGCTGGCCAAGAAGGGGATCAAGGCCGCCGCCAAGCTGCTGCCCACCGGCAAGATCTTCGCCGCCCTCCGCAAGCTGGTCGGCCCGCTGCTCAAGCGCGTGCTGGCCAAGGCGATCGGCAAGCTGCCCGAGCCGCTGCGTCCCGCGGCCAGGCGCCTGGCCGGCAGGCTCCAGGGCGCGGCCAGCGGCGCCGTGGGCGCGGCCGCCGGGGCCGTGGGCGCGGCCACCGGGGCCGCGAGCGGGACCGGCGACGACGCCGCAGCCGCAGCCGTGCCTGCGGACGGGTCCGGGTCCGAGGCGCTGAGCGCCTCGTTCGACGAGGCCCTGGCCGAGGCGGTCCTGGCCCCCAACGAGGCCGCGGTGGCCGAGGCCCTGGAGGCATTCGAGGCCGAGGCCGCCGCCGTCGCCAGCTCCGAGAGCTCGGTCGAGGCCCTCGACCTGGCCCGCCACCGGCTGGCCCGCCAGCTGGCCGAGGCCCAGCCCGGGCAGCCGCCGGTCGCCGAGATGGAGGAGTTCATCCCCGTCGTCATGGCCGCGATGCCGCTGATCAAGCTGGGCGTCAAGGTCATCGGGCGGGACCGGGTGGTCAAGTTCGTTGCCGGGCTGCTGGCCAACCTCATCAAGCCGATGATCGGGCCGGAGATCGCCGCGCCCCTGTCCCGGCAGATCGCCGACGCCGGGCTGGGCCTGCTCGGGCTGGAGGCCGAGGCCGCCCGCGACGGCACCCTCGGCGCCGAGGCGCTGGTCGCGGCAGCCGAGGACACCATCCGCGAGGTGCTGTCGCTGCCGGCGGCCTCCCTGCGGCAGGAGCTGCTGGTCGAGGCGGCCGTCGAGGAGGCGTTCGAGGAGGCGGCGCAGCGCCACTTCCCGCCCCAGGTCCTCCGCCCGGACCTGGCCCAGGCCGAGCGGGACGGCGAGCGCGGCATCTGGGTGGCGCTGCCCCGGTCGACCAACCCCCACCTCCGCTACCGCAAGTACAGCGTGGTCCACCCGCTGCGCATCACCCGGCCCCTGGCCCAGGCGGTCGTCTTCGCCGAGGGCGACACGCTGGAGGAGCGGCTGCTCGACGAGGGCACCACCACCTGGCCGGTGCAGGCCGAGCTTCACACCTACGAGCTGCTGCCCGGCGGCGACGTCGGCCACCTGGCCGCCTTCGAGCTGGAGGGCGAGTCGTATGCCGACGGGGCCCTGGAGTTCGACGAGCTCGAGGACGAGCGGCCCCTGCGCCCGGCGGCGGGCGGGGTGCCGCGGCCCGGCGGGGCCTGGCGGGGACGCGGGCACCCGGGCCGGCGGGTCGTCCGGCTCCACGTCAGGGGCCGCCGCCTGCGCCGCCGTCCCCGGTTCGCGCTCCGGCTCGACGTCACCTCGGCCTCCCCGCAGTTGGTGCTGCACCTGCTGATCAGCGAGCGGGTGGCCCACCAGATGGCCGGCGACCTCGAGCAGAAGCGCCACGCCCAGGTGGTCGCGGCCGTGCGGCGTCTGGTCGGCGAGCCCCGCCAGAAGGCCATCGCGGCCCGGCTCCAGCGCATGCTGGCCCGCCAGGGCATCACCCTGCCCGAGGGCGGCGGCGCCAAGCTGGCGGCGGCGCTGGCCCAGGCCGTCGAGCGGGTCACAGCCGCCCAGCTCCCCGAGGCGGCGGCGACCCTGGCCAGCGCGGCCAAGGACCCGGCGGCCGGCGCCACCCTGAGCTTCACCTTCCCCTTCGCCGACCGCGCCGCACTGGGTCGGGGCGAGCCGGGCGAGCCGACCATGCAGATCCGGGCGGGGATGCACCGTGACTGACGCCGTGGCGCGCCAGACCGCCCGCGAGCTGGCCCACTGGCGGCTGGCGGTGGAGGCCCTGGCCGACCTCGGCGCCGTTGCCTCCCCGGAGGCGTGGGCCAGCCTGGAGATCTATCTCCAGCAGGGGGTCCGCGATCGGCTGGCCGCGGTGGTGGCCGCGCTCTCCCAGGAGGCGCGGGCCCTGGAGCGGATGCTCGGCGACGGCCACGCCACCGAGACCGTGCGCGACGGCGTGCTGCGCCTCCGCGAGCGGTATCTGCAGGCCGAGACCGTGCTCGACTTCTACGGCGACGCCGTCAACACCCGCACCAACCCGACCATGCGGGCGCTGCTGCGCGGCTACGACACCCTGGCCGGCGACTCGATGTCGAGGTCGCTGGAGCCACTGGGCATCCCCGCCCCGCCGGCGCTGACCTACGTCGACAAGGGCCTGGGCGCGGCCATCCTGCGGGCCGGGGTGCGGCTGTGGGACCGCGCCCATCCGTCACCGGCGGCCGCGATCAAGCTGACCCGCCACAACCTGTCCTACCCGACGGCCCTGCTGCATGAGACCGGCCACCAGGTGGGGCATCTGACCGGCTGGAACGGCGAGCTGGGGGGTGCGCTGCACGAGACCCTGGCGCCCCGGTCGGCCGAGGTCGCCGCACTGTGGCGGTCGTGGGCCAGCGAGCTTGCCGCCGACGTCCACGCCTTCGCCCAGGCCGGCTGGGCGCCGGTGTTCGCCCTGGCCAACGTGGTCGACGGCCCCACCGGCGCCGTCTACCAGATCCGGCTGGGCGACCCCCACCCGTTCGCGTGGATCCGGGTGCTGTTCAACGTGGCCTTGTGCCGCCGCTGGTTCGGCGACGGCCCCTGGGACGACGTCGGCCGCGCCTGGGCTCAGCGCCATCCGCCGGAGGCGGCCGGCGGCGACGTCGCCCGCATCGCCCGCATCAGCTTCGACGCCCTCGGCGACATCGTGGAGGTCTGCACCCGCCGGCCCATGCAGGCCTTCCAGGGGGCGCCGCTGGCCCGGCTGCTCGACCCGCGCCGGGTCCACCCGGCCGCCCTGGCCGAGCTGGAGCGGCAGGCCGGCGGGTCGCTGCTGACCTCCTCGTACCTGCGCCGCCACGACGCCATCCGCATCCTCGCGGTGCTGGCCTCGCGGGCCGTCACCGACCCCGCCGGCGCCGACCGGCACCAGGCCGAGCTGCAGGCCTGGGTGACCAACCTCGGCGACGACAGCTCCCACGCGGCGGCCCGACCTCAAGCGGCGGCCTGACCGATGCCACCCGCCAGGCAGCGATCCACCCGACCGGGGCGATCCACCCCGTCACCCAAGGAGCACCCGATGGAGACCACCACCGACCACACGCCCGACGACGCCAGGTTCACCCAGGAGATCACCCGGCTGGCCGAGGCGATCCGGGAGCTGGCCCACCGCCCCGGCCGACGGGACGGCGGCGACGACTCCGAGCAGGACCGCCTCATCCAGCGCGTCGACTTCGGCTACCGGGCCCTGGGCACCCTGATGGGCCGGGCCGGCCGCGGCTTCGACGTGCCCGTGTTCGGTGCCCGCTGGTATCCCCGGTACCGGGTCATCGTCCTGCTCGGCCTCCCCGGTGAGGTGGACTTCATCCAGCTGCAGAACGGCGCCAAGGACGAGACGCTCGAGGTCCGCCGGCGCCACGACGACCACGACAGCCACGACAGCCACGACGAGCACGAGCAGGACGCCACCGAGAGCCGCGGCGGGGGCTTCCCCCCGTGGATCTCCCCCGAGACCTTCACCCCTGACGATGCCATCAGCTCGGTGCTCGGGCTGCGCCACCGGCGCGGACCGGTCATCGCCCTGGGCCCGCGGATCGCTCCCGTGCCCAACTACGCCTGAAACGGAAGGTGCCGAGATGTTCCTCAACCTGGCCAAGCTCCTGGAAGACGCCACCGGCGAGCCCGCCGCCCGGGAGCAGGTGTTCCTGATCCACCCGGTGCAGCTGAGCCGGTGGCTGGACGAAGCCTGGCAGGGCGTGGCCACCATCCCGCCCCTGCCCATCGGCAGCCCCGTCTCCAGCCAGCCGCTGCTCGGCAGCGACGAGATCGTCGACGCGCTCGACCTGCCGCGGCAGCCGGACCCGCCGCCGCCGCTGCTGCTGCCCTCGGGCATCTTCCTCGACGACGTCAACGACCTCGCGTCCGCGCAGGTGGCCGTCGACCGCTGGGTCGAGGAGTTCGGCCCCAGGTCGGCCACCGGCGGCATCGGGCTGCTCTGGCATCACCTGTCCTACGCCTTCATCCTGGAGTCCACCGGCCTGATCGAGATCTTCGCCGAGGTCGTCCGCCGCCTGGTCGTGGGCGAGACGCTCGGCCGGCTGACCGCGCCCTCGGTCAAGTGGCTGCGCGCCACCGAGGAGCTGTTCTTCCGCGACCCGCCGCTGTTCTCGATCGCCGGCACGGTCAGCGAGCTGCGCCCCCAGGCGCGGGTGAACCGCCGCAACGCCTACTGGCGGATGTTCGGCATGGACCTGCCCCATGCCGTCCCGGCCCGCTGGGACGGGCACGGGCAGCTCTGGAAGACCGACGTCGGCGAGATCAACGTCGACTTCCGGGCCAAGTGGACCGAGCTGCTGCGCCAGGTCTGGCTCGGCCTGGAGAACAACCGCAACAGCTCCGGGGCCAACCCGACCGACGGCAACTACGTCGCCCTGCTCAGCCGGGCTCTGCGGGACATGTTCAACGACCGCCGGCGCGGCGGGCTGCTGGCCCGCGAGGAGTTCGCCTACGTGACCGTGCTGAGCTGGTTCCACCTGACCCTGCAGACCAACACCCCCATCGTCGTCGACCTCAAGGCCGACTCCACCAGCCCGGCCGAGCGGCTGGCCCAGCTCGGCCAGCGGGTCGGCATGCACCCGGCGTTGCGCTCGCGCGAGCTGTTCGACCTCGCCGAGCCGATGTCGAGCCTGCTGCGGGCCATCGAGATCGGCAGCTTCGACGACGCCGGCACCGCGGCCGCGCTCTTCGACGACGGCACGGCCCTGGCCCTGGAGATGCGCGAGATCATCAACCAGTGGCAGTCCGCGACCGGCGAGCGGGTCAAGGACCGCCCGACCGGCACGGTCACCCCGGTGCCCAGCCAGCCGCTGCGGGCGCCGACACCGGGGTCCGGCAACGGCGCCGCCTCCAGCCCGGCCCGGCCGGCGGCCACGGCCACGGCCACGCCGGCCCCCGCCCCCGCGGGCGCAGGGGCCAACGGCCAGCGCGGCTGAGAGGTGACCCGATGACGCTCACCTGGAGCAACCAGCCCGTGGCGGAGGAGCCCCGGTCGCCCTTCGCGCCCGTCGGCCTGGCCACCGGCGAGGACCCGGCCGTCCTGGAGCTCGGCCACGAGCTCGTCCCGCCCGTGGGCGGGATCGGGCAGCTGGCCGAGGAGTCGACCGGCCAGGCCGCGGTGCGCCAGGCCGTCGCGGCCGGGATCAGGGACCTCAACGAGCTGACCAACCGGGCGTTCTTCGCCCTCCATCCGGAGCGGGGCGGGCGGGCCCTGTCGCCGTCCGAGCCGGGCTTCGCCGCCCTCGGCGCCGAGTGGAAGACCCTCCGGGACACGGTCGTCCGCCCGATGCTGAGCGCCGCCACGCCCGCGACCCCGGCCGCCCCGGCCACCGCCGACCTGTGGGTGCCAGGGGCCGAGCAGGTCGCCACCAGCCACGCGGGCGGAAGCTACCTGGCCGGCCCCTGGCGCTTCGTGTTCCACACCATCGAGGGCGAGCCGAGCGCGGACGCGTTCCGGCGGCTGGCCGCCGACCACGCCACCCCGCCGCACCTGTGGGCGATGCCCTCGGCCAACCTGCTGCTGCAGACTGTCCCGCTCAACCGCTCGGCCTACGCCCTGGCCCGGCCCGGCTCCACCCAGACCAACCGGCTGCAGGCGGTGCAGGTGGAGCTGTGGGGCTTCGCCGCCAAGATGGCCGGCGCCTCCCAGGCCACGCTGGACTGGCTGGCCGACCGGGTGCTGGCGCCGGTCGCCCGCATGGTGCCGATCAACCTCGACAACGTCCGCCCGCCGGGCGGCGAGTACTGCTACGGGAGCGGCTCGCCGTGCCGGATGCGCCCTGAGGAGTGGGCCCGCTTCGACGGCGTCTGCGGCCACAAGGACGTGCCCGACAACGACCACTGGGACCCCGGCGGCCTCAACATGGCCGCGATCGCCGCCCGGGCCAAGACCCAGGCCGGCACGAGCTACCGGACGAGGGAGGACGAGCACTGGTACCAGGACGAGGTCCCGCTCGGGGAAGCTTGGATGGGGGAGGAATCCGGCCACCAGGCCGAGGTCGACTCGGCCTACGGCGCCGTGGGGCCGGTGCGCGAGCACGAGCTGGTGATCGAGGAGGGCTGGTTCGAGCACCCCGACCCGGCCGAGGCGGGGGAGGTGGAGAGCGAACAGTTCTTCGGGGACTTCATCAAGAGGTTGTTGCGCGCGCCCACCGTGGGGTTCGAGTTCGACGTCCACTACGGGGTGATGCAGGCGCTGCTGCCGGCCGGGGTGACGATGCCGGCCAACGGCGCGACCCTGTCGGACCACACCTGGGCGGCCGACGGCTTCCTGGTCAAGCGGGACGGCGGACGGCTGGAGATCAACACCCGGCCGTTCGAGACCACGTCCGCGGGCAAGACCGAGCTCCGGGAGACCATCGCGCGGATCCGGACGTTCGCCAACGAGCTGGCCAAGGGTTGCCTCGACGCCCCCGGGGTGACCGTCCCCGGCTTCACCGGGTCGGCGCACCCCTTCACCCACCCGCGGATTCCGACGGTCCCGATCGTCAAGCTGCCGTTCCGGGGCGCCTTCACGAGCTGCTCGGTCTGGTCGTCACCGCAGGCGACGCTGACCATCCCGCTGTCCAAGGTGCGCACGCTTGTGCAGCGGATCAAGGCGAGCGAGGGCAAGGGCCCGGGCAAGGCGCTGTCCGGCAGCGCCCCCGGAGCGAGGATGGGACTGCGTTCCGACGCCCTCTACCGGGCGGCCGCCGAGGTCCAGCGGGCCCGGCGCACCCTCACCTTCTCCGACGACGTCGACGGCCTCCTCATCCTGCTGGCCAGCTACCTGTGGACCAGCGAGCTGCCCTACAAGTTCCCCGCCCCGGACGTGGACGCCAAGCCCGGCGAGGACTACGAGCCGTTCGGCAAGGCCTACCTTCCGATCAACGTCAAGACCCCGCTCGACCAGGTGTTCGACAAGCTGCTGAGCACGGCCGACCAGCAGGTGTTCCGCAACCTGTTCGTCGACGGCGCCGCCCGGGTCAACCTCTTCCGGCTGGCCCGGCCGTCCGGCGCGACCCTGACCGACGGCGACCGCAAGTTCCTGCCCACCGGCCCGATGGACGGTGGCCGGCCGACCGTCCACGACAACCAGGCCAAGGCGCCACCGGCCGGGGTCGGCCTCGTACCGACCTGGAACGACCTGGTCATCCACACGGTCGACTCGACCCACCGGGGTCTGGGCGGCAAGCTGCTGGTCGGGATGTCGAAGCCAATCGACGTCACCAAGACCGAGCCCCGGGTCGCCCTCGAGCTGCGCCGGGTCGGCTGGGCGTCGGTCGACCGCTCGCTGTGGCCGGGCTTCATGACCAGCATGATCACCCTGACCGAGGAGTTGTCCCGCTGAATCGGCTGGGCACAGCCCTTGGATGCCCCGGCTCAAGTTCGCCCGCCGGCCTGCCGAAAGAGAACTTGTACCGTTCGTACCACTCGATCTCTTCGAGGACCGCCGTGGACCTGCCTGTCGCGCCGCCGTCGGGCACCGAGCTGTCGCCGGCCACCCAGGGCCTGCTGGACACCTTCGTCCCCGCCGGCGCCCACTGCCTGAACGTGGTCGGCCCCGGCGGCACCGCGGTGGCCGCCTGGCTGGACGGCCGCGGTTGCAGCCACGTGGACGAGGATGTCGCCCGGGCGACCGAGCTCCGGTTCGCGGACGGGTCCTTCGACGCCGCCCTGCTGCTCGGGGTGCTGGACCGGCTGCGGGCTCCCCGGCCGGCGGCGAGCGAGCTGCGCCGGGTCCTGCGGCCCGGCGGGGTGCTGCTGGTCACGGCCACCAACGGCGCCTACTGGCGCCACCGCCTGGACCGGGCCGCCCGGGCCG
>DASZON010000391.1:0-16064 GCA_035550755.1 Actinomycetota bacterium
GTGGTCCTGCTGCCGACCCAGAACCCCGACGGCCGCGAGGCCGACACCCGCCGCAACGCCTACGGCTTCGACCTCAACCGCGACTGGTTCGCCCGCACCCAGCCCGAGACCGACGGCAAGCTCCAGCTGCTGCGCCGCTACCCGCCGGTCATGTTCATCGACGCCCACGAGATGGGCCGCGAGACCTTCTTCTTCCCGCCCAACGCCGACCCCGTCTACCACGAGATCACCGACGAGTCGGTCGACTGGATCAACAACCTGTACGGCGCGGCCATGGCCGAGGAGTTCACCCGCCAGGGCATCCCGTTCTTCAACCGCGACGTCTACGACCTGTTCTACATGGGCTACGGCGACACCGTCCCCTCCACCGGGTTCATCGCCGCCGGCATGACCTACGAGAAGGCCAGCGGCGACCCGACCCCGCGGCGGGTCTACGAGCAGTACCTGACCCAGTGGGTGTCGCTGTCCTATGGCGCGGCCAACGCCGACGACATCCTGGCCCGCTGGCACGCCGCCTGGGTCGAGGCCGACGCCCAGGGCCGGGCCGGGCGCCTGGAGCCCAACGAGATCGTCAACCCCGGCAACGAGCTGGTCACCCAGGTGCCCGAGCGGCCGCTGCGGCACTGGTTCGTGCGCGCCGACGACCCCACCAAGCGCCGCGAGGTCCAGGCCCTGGTCCGGCGCCTGCAGCGCATGGACGTCAAGGTCTACCAGCTGAAGAAGTCGCTGACCGTCCCGGACTTCAAGGCCTACGGCCGCCCGCCGGGGCCGGCCCGGCTGCCCGCCGGGACCTACTGGGTGCCGATGGCCCAGGCCCAGAAGCACTGGGTCCAGGCGATGCTGAACGAGGACACCTACACCCCCTTCCCCTACTTCTACGACGTCACCGGCTGGAGCAACCCGCTGCTGTTCAACCTGCGCGGCGGCAACTCCGGGGCGGTGCTGCACCCGGCGGCGGCGCGGGTCTCGCCCGTCCGCGCCCCGGACGGGCCTCGACCGCCGGGGCGGCCGCCGGCGGTGGCGGTGTTCCTCGACGAGGGATCGACGGACATCGAGTCCGGCGGTTGGCTCCGCTACCTGCTGGAGCGGGTCTGGCAGCTGCCCTACCGGGAGGTCGACGCCGCCGCCGTCGCCGCCGGCGGCCTGGACGGGGCCGAGGTGCTGCTGGTCCCCAACGGCTCCGACACCGACGCCGCCGAGGCCCTGGGCCCGGCCGGCCGGCAGGCCCTGGTCGACTGGGTGGCCGGCGGCGGCCGCTACGTCGGCTGGCAGGGCGGCACCCGCCTGGCCGCCGCCCTCGGCATCACCACCGCCACCCTGGCCGAGCCGACCTCCGACATCCCCGGCAGCCTGCTCCGGGTGCGGGTCGACCGCGACAGCCCCCTGGCCGACGACGTCGGCCGCTTCGCCTGGGCGTTCTACGCCTACGACCTGGTCATGCGGGCCAGCGACCCGGCCCAGGTGGCGGTCGCCTACCCGCCCGCCGACCACCCCGACTTCTTCGTCTCCGGGTTCGCCGCCGGCGAGGAGGAGCTGGGGGGCACGGCCGCGGTGATCGACGAGCCGGTCGGACGAGGCCGGGCGGTGCTGTTCTCGTTCGAGCCCAACTTCCGGGCCTTCACCGACGGCACCCAGCGGCTGCTGCGCAACGCCGTGCTCGGCCCGGCGCCCGCCGCCGAGGCGGTCGGGGCCGCCGCCCGGGCCGGGCAGGTGGCCAGGTCCAAGGCCGCCGCCGGCCGGCTGTCGGAGCTGGAGCGGCCGCTGCGGATCACGGTGGCCGCCTCCGGGGCGGCCGAGACCGAGCGGCTGCTGCGCGGCTTCGGCGCCCGCTTCGAGACCCGCCGGGCCGACGGCCAGGTCCACTTCGCGGTCGCCAACCCCCGCGGCCTGGCCGCCGACGAGCACCCGTTCGTGGCCGAGCTGGCCCGGCAACTGCGCGCCCGCAACCTGCCGGTGCGGGCGCTCAGCCTGCGCTAGCCCTGGGGAGCTCGGCGAGCGCCGGGAGGGCGCGGCTGGCAGCATGAGCGGCATGCTCCATGACCAGGAAGCCCGAGCGGCCGTCGAGGAGTTCGCCGACGGCTACCGCTTCGAGCTGGACGAGTTCCAGGTCCGCGGCTGCCTGGCCCTGGCCGGCGGCCAGGGCGCCCTGGTGGCCGCGCCGACCGGGGCGGGCAAGACGGTGGTGGGGGAGTTCGCGGTCTGGCTGGCCCTGCGCTCGGGCGGCAAGGCCTTCTACACCACCCCCCTCAAGGCCCTCTCCAACCAGAAGTTCGGCGACTTCGTGGCCCGCCACGGCGCCGCCAAGGTCGGCCTGCTGACCGGGGACAACTCCATCAACGGCGAGGCCCCGGTGGTGGTGATGACCACCGAGGTGCTGCGCAACATGCTCTATGAGGGCAGCCCGACCCTGGGCGGCCTGGGCTATGTGGTGATGGACGAGGTCCACTACCTCCAGGACCGGGTCCGGGGGGCGGTCTGGGAGGAGGTGCTGATCAACCTCCCGGTCGAGGTCCGGGTGGCCAGCCTGTCGGCCACGGTGTCGAACGCCGAGGAGTTCGGCGAGTGGCTGGAGGCGACCCGCGGCGCCACCGAGGTGGTCATCGAGGAGCGCCGCCCCGTGCCCCTGGACAACTACTACCTGATCGGCCGGGAGCTGCACCCGCTGTTCGTGACCCGGGGCGACGACGTCGTCCCCAACCCGGCCCTGGCCCGCCGGGGCGAGCGCGAGTGGCGGCCCGGCCGCGACAGCAAGGGCCGGCGGGGCGGCAACGGACCGCGGGCGGTGGGTCGCGGCTGGGTGCCGTCGCGGGTCGAGGTGGTCGACCTGCTGGAGGCGGAGCGGCTGCTGCCGGCCATCTACTTCATCTTCTCCCGGGCCGGCTGCGACCAGGCCCTCGAGCAGTGCCGGGCCGGCAACATCCGGCTCACCAGCAGCGCCGAGCGGGCCGAGATCCTCGAGTTCCTCGACCTCAAGGTGGCCCCCATCGACCCCGCCGACCTGGACGCCCTCGGCTACGACATCCTGGCCGAGTCGCTGGGCCGCGGGGTGGCCAGCCACCACGCCGGCATGCTGCCCCTGTTCAAGGAGGCGGTCGAGGAGCTGTTCGCCCAGGGCCTGGTCAAGGTCGTGTTCGCCACCGAGACCCTGTCGCTGGGCATCAACATGCCGGCCCGGACCGTGGCCATCGAGCGGCTCACCAAGTGGCAGGGCGAGCGCCACGAGCTGCTCACCCCGGGCGAGTACACCCAGCTCACCGGCCGTGCCGGCCGGCGCGGCATCGACAGCCGCGGGGCCGCGGTCGTCCTCCACCAGCCGTTCATCCCCTTCGAGCGCATCACCGGGCTCGCCTCGACCCGTACCTACCCGCTGACCAGCTCGTTCCGGCCCTCCTACAACATGGCCGTCAACCTGGTCGCCAACTACTCGCGGGACCAGGCCGAGCGGCTGCTCGCCTCGTCCTTCGCCCAGTTCCTGGCCGACCGGACCGTCCACGGGGCCGAGCAGACCCTGGAGCGCAACCAGCGGTTCCTGCGCGGCTACCTGGAGTCGGCGGCCTGCGACCGTGGCGACATCGGAGCGTACTGGGAGCTGCGCCGCCGCCTCCGGGCCCGCGAGAGCGCCCTGGCCGACGCCGAGCGCCGGGCCGAGACCCAGGAGGCGGCCGAGGGCCTGCGCTCGCTCACGCCCGGCACCGTGATCTGGCTCCCCGGCGGCCGCCGCCGCGGCCTGGCCGCGGTGATCGGCCCGTCCGGCGGCCGCGACAACTCGACCGGGGTGCTGGTCCTGACCGAGGACCGCCGGGTCCGCCGGGTCGCCGTGCGCGACCTGGGCGGCGCCCCGGTGCGGGTCGGCAAGGTGGCCATGCCCCGCCAGCTCAGCCCCAAGAGCCCCCGGTTCAAGTCCTATGTGGCCAGGGCCCTGTCCGAGCTCGACCCGCCGTCGGTCCCGCGGCCCCGGCGCCGCCGCCGGGCCGCCGCCGACGACCCCGAGCTGGCCGCCCTCCGCGAGGAGCTACGCGCCCACCCGGTGCACGGCTGCCCCGACCTTCCCGAGCACGAGAAGTGGATGCAGCGCCACGACCAGCTGGCCAAGGAGCAGCGTACCCTGTCCGAGCGGGTCCGGCGCCGCACCGGCTCGCTGGTCCGGACCTTCGACCGGGTCCTGGAGGTGCTGGGCAGCCTGGGATATGTCGACGGGTTCGCCCTCAGCGACAAGGGCGAGACCCTGCGCCGGGTCTACGCCGAGACCGACCTGGTCGTGGTCGAAGCCCTCCACCGTGGCGTGTGGCAGGGCCTTGACGCCCCCGAGCTGGCGGCGTGCGTGTCCAGCCTGGTCTACGAGACCCGCGGGTCCGACGGGCCGCCGGCCGAGCCCCCGGTCGCCCCCACGGCCGCGGTCGACGCCGCCCTGGACGCCCTGACCAAGCTCCAGGAGGAGGTCCACGCCCACGAGCAGTCCGGCGGGCTGTCCCTGACCCGTGAGCTCGACCCGGGGTTCGCCGAGCTGGCCTACCGCTGGGCCCGCGGGGACCCGCTGGAGGACGTCCTGGCCACCGAGGACATCACCCCCGGCGACTTCGTCCGGGTCACCAAGCAGCTGATCGACCTGCTCCGGCAGGTCGCCCTGGTCGCCGAGGACGCCGAGGTGCAGACCACGGCACGGGCGGCGGTGGACGCCTGCCAGCGCGGGGTGGTGGCGTACTCGAGCCTGCTGTAGGGGCTCGCGGGGCCCAATTGGGCCCCATGCCGGTAGCTGGCACGGTGGGTCGGCGCCACATCGCCTCTACCGGCTGTCGCCTCGGGTGGTGAGGAGCCAGGGGCGCAGGATCGGGAGGACGTTGGTGGCCTGCATGGCCTGGAGGTGGTCGAGGCCCTCCAGGACCGCCACCTGCCAGCCGAGGGCTTCCAGGTCGGCGCGCCGGCTGACGACCGGGTCGGCCATGCTCACGTGCACGCCGCCCCAGCGTTCGTCGTAGGTGATCTCGTCCGCCGAGCCGACGATGCACAGGCGGGGACACCGGACCTGGGCCTGGGCGGCCTGGTCGTCGAAGTCCTGCAGCGCCTGGTAGAGGGTGACGAACTGGCGGGTCTGCGCCTCGGTCAGGGTCATCTGGACCTGCGACCAGTCGATCTCGTCCGGCGACTCCCAGGAGGGCTCCGGGGGCGGGGCTGGCGACGGCGGCGAGGCGGCGCTGGCCACGGCCAGCTCGTGGGTCGCCGTGGTGACCCGCAGCATCTCGGCGTAGGGCCCGTCCAGGGGCGGGAACCCGCCCATGGCCAGCCCCGTCAGCCGGTCGGTGCGGATGGCGAGCTGGAGCCCGGCAAGGGCCAGCCAGGAGTAGCCGTAGTAGGCGAACCGGTCGGCACCGGCGGCGTCGGCGACGGCCAGCAGGTCGGCGGTCATGTTGGCCGGGGTCAGGGTGTCGGGTTTGGGGACCTGCAGGACGTGGTTCTCGTAGTCGAAGGCGACCACCCGGAAGGCGTCGCTGAGGCCGTCGATCAACGAGCGGCCCAGCGCCGGGTCGACGCCCCACTTGCGCAGCTCCTCGGCCTGGGGTCCCTCGGCCGGCTGGGGGTTGACCGGCAACAGCACCGCGGGGCCGTCGCCGTTGACCTCCACGGCGAGGGTGGCGTCGTCGTGGAGCCGTGCCTGGACCGTCTCCGAGGGCATGGCCGTGCTGCCCACCTCCTAGCGGCGCTTGCGCAACACGCCGAAGATACTGCGCTGGATCTCGCGGCCCGCCGGGGTGTTCATGAACCGGAGAGCCGCCTTGCCCATCTGGACCAGGTCCTTGGTGTCGACGCCGCCCGGGCCCTCGCCACCGCGGGACCGCTCCCGCGACGGGGCCGGGGCCGGGGCCGGGGAGGGCGCGGGCTCGGCCGGGCCCGGCGCCGGGATCGGCTTGTCCGCCTGGGCCTGCCGCATGCGGGCGGTGAGGCGTTCGTAGGCGCTGTCGGGGTCGACCGACTGGGCGTAGCGGGCGTGGATCGGGGAGCCGGCCATGACCCGCTGGAGGGTGGCGGCCTCGGCCGGGGCCATGCGGGACTGGGGCGGGTACAGGCGGGTCCAGGCCACCGGGGTCGGGACCCCGGAAGGGGAGAGGACGGTCACCACCGCCTCGCCCACCCCCAGCGACGTGAGCGCCGACGCCAGGTCGTACACCTTGGTCATGGGGTAGGTCTCGACGGTCTTGTCGATCGCGGCCGCGTCCTTGGGGGTGATCGCCCGCAGGGCATGCTGGACGCGGTTGCCCAGCTGGGCCAGGACCTCGTCGGGAAGGTCCTGGGGGAGCTGGGTGATGAAGAACACCCCCACCCCCTTGGAGCGGATCAGGCGGACCGTCCGCTGGACCTGGTCGACGAACGCCTTGGAGGCGCCGTCGAACAGCAGGTGGGCCTCGTCGAAGAAGAACACCAGCTTGGGCCGGTCCAGGTCGCCGACCTCGGGCAGGGTCTCGAACAGCTCGGCCAGCAGCCACATCATGAAGGTCGAGAACACCCGCGGCCGGTCGGCCACGTCGGCCAGCTCCAGCAGGGTGACGACGCCCTTGCCCGAGGGGTCGGTGCGCAGCAGGTCGTTGACGTCGAAGGCGGGCTCGCCGAAGAGGCCGGCCACGCCCTGCTCCTCCAGCTCGACCAGCTTGCGCAGCAGCACCCCAAGGGTCGCCTTGGCGACCCCGCCGAGCTCGGCCACGGCCTGCTGGCCCTCGTCGGTGCCGAGGAACTTCAGCACCTCGCGCAGGTCCTTGAGGTCGGCCAGGAGCAGGCCGGCCGAGTCGGCGTAGTGGAAGACCAGGCTGAGCACGCTCGTCTGGACGTCGTTGAGGTCCAGGACCTTGGCCAGCAGGGGCGCCCCGAACTCCGACACCGACGCCCGCACCGGCACCCCCTTGGCCGGGTCGCCGGACAGGGTCAGCAGCTCCACCGGGGACGGGTGCGGGTCCCAGGGGGCCTGGAGCTGGTCGATGCGGGCCTTCACCTTGTCGCCGGCCTCGCCCGGCTCGGCCATCCCGGAGACGTCGCCCTTCATGTCGGCCACGAAGCAGGGCACGCCGGCGTCCGACAGCCGCCCGGCCAGGCCCTGGACGGTCTTGGTCTTGCCGGTGCCGGTGGCCCCGGCGACCAGCCCGTGGCGGTTCAGCATGGCCAGCGGCGCGGCGACCTCGAAGCCGGTGTTGACCTCCTCGCCCTTCACCGCCCGGCCCAGCCCGACGGCCGGCTCGGTGAAGCCGTAGCCGTCGGCCAGTCCGGCAAGCCCCTCGTCCATCCACCCCTCCTCGGCGCCGATCTCGGACCGCTGTTCTATAGGATGAGGGCCGTGACCGCACCTCTGCCCTCGCGTCCCGGCCCGTCGGCGGCCGACCCGCTGCCGTTCGGGCCCCCGTTCCTGATCGCCGACCCGGCCGCGGCCCGCCGCGACCTGACCCTGCTGCGCCGCGCCCTGGCCGCCTCGGGGGTGGTGGCCGAGGCAGCCATCGCCCGGCCGGTCGAGCGGGCCGGCGCCATCGCGGCCAAGGCCCTCGACGACGGTCACCGGCTGCTGGTCGCGGTCGGGTCCGACCGCCTGGCCCATGCCCTGCTCAAGGTGCTGGTCGACCCGGGAGGGGCCCGCCGGCCGGACGCCGTGCTCGGCCTGGCCGGGCTGGGCCGCCAGGACCTGTCGGCCACCTTCGGCCTGCCCGACGACCCCCACAAGCTGGCCCGGCACCTGCTCGGGGGCAACGTGTTCCGGGCCGACGTCGGCCGGGCCCGCTGGCGGGGACCGGACGGCACCACCCGGGTCGGGGTGTTCGCCAACACCGCCGGGCTCGGCTACCCGGCCGAGGTGTCGGCCCGGGCAGCGGGCGGCACCGGCGTCCGGGCCGGGCGGGTCGGCCGGCTGGCCGCCGCCGTCGGCGGGCTGGCCGCGGCCCGCTCCACCCCGGCCCGCCTCGAGGTCGACCACACCGCCGTCGACCTGCGCCTGGCCGGGCTGATCGTGGCCAACGGGCAGTTCTCCATGGGCAGGATGAAGGTCGCCCCCCGGGCCCTGCCTGACGACGGCCGCCTGTCGGTGATCGCCTTCCAGGGCGAGCCCCTCGGCATCTACGCCCGCTCCAAGGACCTCTACTACGGCCTCCACGTGCCCCACCCGTCGATCCGCGAGTACCAGTCGCGCCGGGTCGCGGTCGACACCGCCGAGCCGCTGGCCCTGGTCCTCGACGGCTGGCGCACGGCCGGCGGGCCCCCGGTCAGCTTCGACCTGCTGGAGCAGGTGCTGCAGGTCAAGGTGTGACCGGAGGTAGGATTGCCCCCATGACGACAACCGCCGCAGCCCGGGCCGAGCGGCTGGCCAGGGCCCGCAAGGAGCAGGCCGAGCGGGGTGTCGACGCCCTGCTGCTGGGACCGTCGCCCGACCTCGAGTACCTCACCGGCTACCGGCCGCCGGCCCTGGAGCGCCTGACCATGCTGGTGCTGCCGGCCCACGGCGACGCCCGGCTGGTCGTGCCCGCCCTCGAGGCCCCGCTGGCCCGCGACCACCTGGGCGACCTCGAGATCGAGGTGGCCGCCTGGCCCGAGACCGACGACCCGGTGCGGCTGGTCGCCGGCGCCCTGGCCGCGGCCGGGGCGGCCAGGGGGCGCCTGGCCGTCGGCGACCGCCTGTGGGCCGGCTTCCTGCTCCGGCTCCAGGACGCCCTGACCGGGGCCGCCTTCCAGCCCGCCTCGGCCCTGACCCGCCAGCTGCGCATGCGCAAGGACCCCGAGGAGGTCGAGGCCCTGGCCCGGGTGGCGGCGGCCATCGACGGGGTCGTGGAGCAGCTCACCCAGCTGCCCTGGGCCGGGCGCAGCGAGCGGGACCTGGCCCGCGACATCGAGCAGGCCATCCGCGACAGCCACGACGAGTGCTGCTTCGTGGTCGTCGGGTCCGGCCCCAACTCGGCCAGCCCCCACCACGTGCCCACCGGGCGGGTCATCGGGCCCGGCGACCCGGTGGTGGTCGACATCGGCGGGCGCCTCGACGGCTACTGCTCCGACACCACCCGGACCCTGGTCGTTGGCGACGAGCCCCCGGCCGGGTTCCCCGAGCTGTACGCCCTCCTGCACGCCGCCCAGCTGGCCGGCTGCGCGGCCGTCCGGCCCGGGGTGGCGGCGGCCGCGGTCGACGCCGCCTGCCGCGACCCGATCACCGCCGCCGGCCACGGCGAGCTGTTCCTGCACCGCACCGGCCACGGCATCGGCCTCGAGGAGCACGAGGACCCCTACATCGTGGCCGGCAACGACGAGCCGCTGGAGCCCGGCATGGCCTTCTCGATCGAGCCCGGCCTGTACCCCAGGGGCCACTACGGGGCCCGGATCGAGGACATCGTCGTCTGCACCGAGGACGGCGGCCGCCGGCTCAACACCACCTCGCGCGACCTCCGGATCGTGAGCTAGGCACCATGGCCGGGAGCAGGCAGGCGTGGTGCCCGCGCTGTGACGTGGTCCGGGCGGCCAGGCCGGGAGCGGACTGCCCCGTCTGTGGCCGCCGGCTGCTGGCGGTGCCGGCCGAACGGCCCGGCCAGCCCCGCCAGGGGTGGACCGAGCGGCTCCTGGGACGGCTGCGGGCCCTGGCCCCGGCGGCCGGGGCGGTCGGGGTCGCCCTGCTGGTGCTGGCGGTGGTGGCGAGCGCGTTCGCGGCCGGGCGGCTGACCCGGACGACCCCGGCGGCCCCGGCGGCGGCCCCGACCACCACCGTCCCCGGGTTCCTCGACGAGGGCCCCGAGACCGGCCGCCGCGACTTCAACTGGCAGGCCCGCGACGCCGGGATCAGCGTGGAGCTGCGCGCCATCACCGTCGGCAACAGCTTCACCCGCCTGGAGCTGCACGTCGACGGGGTGCAGCGGGGCCGAGAGGTCAGCGCCCTCGACGGCCTGCGGGTGCGCGACCTGCAAGGCCGCGACCTGCTGGCCGACGGGGTGATCGACCACATCGCGACCGCGGGAAGCCGCCCCGGCTCCGTTGGCGGCCTCGACACCGAGATCGTCCTCGACCGGCCCCTCGACCAGGGGGCGGTGGCCTCGGTCGAGCTGCGCGGGCTGACCGTGGCCCGGGGGGTGTCCGACGAGCTGCGGGCCAGCCTCATCGACCCGCAGCTCCGGAGCCGGCTCGACGGCAACAACGACAACCGTGACTGGGTGCTCGAGCGACGCGACTGCCCCGGCTGCCGGCTGCGGGTGACCTGCGCCGACTGCCCCACCGTCCGGGTCACCGGGACCGCCTACCGCCGCGGCCAGGTGGTCATCGCCGTCGAGGCTGTGGGCCAGGCCGCCAGCTCGGTGCTCAGCCCGGCCCGGCGCCGCGTGATCGTCACCGACGAGGACGGCATCTCCGAGCTGCCAGGCTGGATCGACGCCGAGGGCGACAGCGGGATCATCTCCTTCGGGGCCGACCAGCTGGCCCTCGTCGGCCGGCCCGCCCCCAACACCGAGCCCATGGTGTTCCAGGTGTCCGTCATGGCCCTGGCCGAGCAGGCGGTCCACGGCAGCTGGACGATCCGGGAGGCGGGCGGCTGATGCGTGCCTGGTGCCCCCGCTGCGACGCCGTCCGGCCGGGCGAGACCACCTGCCCGGCCTGCGGCACCCCGCTGGCCACCCTGGACGACACCGTCCCCGGCGACCGGCCGACCGACCTGCCACCACCGCCGTCGGCCGAGGAGGGGGCGGCGCCCCCGGCGCGCCCGCCGCGGCTGCGGGTCGCCCTGGCCGCGGCCATCCTGGTCGTGGGCGGCCTGGCCTTCGTGGCCGGCCGCAGCCTGGCCCGACCGGCCGCCCCGGCGGCCGCCCAGGCCCCGGCGACCTCGACCACCGCCCCCGAGCCCGGGGCCGACCGCCGCCAGCTCGGCTGGAGCGCCCGCGGCGGCGGGCTGACGATCACCGCCGTCGACGCCGTCCGGGTGGCCACCGACCAGCGCGAGACGGTCGCCGCCGTCACCTTCCGGGTCCAGGGCGTGCCCGGCGGCCAGCGGGTGCTGGCCCTGCGGGGGCTGCGGCTGCTCGATTCCGGCGGGGGGGTGTACGCCAGCGTCGACCAGCGCCAGGTCGGCCGCGAGGGCGGCGCCCCGGTCGAGCCGGTCGAGGGCCGGCCCGGCGTCTACCGGCTCGTCACCGGCCCCGCCCCCCGGCTGTCGTCGCTGGCCCGGATCGAGCTGGCCGGCGTGGTCGCCGTCCGCCCCCGCGACCAGACCATCACCCTCGACACCCCCGGGCCCTGGCCGCCCGGCCCGAAGCTGAAGACGGTCGACCCCGGCCCCGACGACGCCATCCAGGTCGACCTTGGCTCCGTCCAGGTCCAGGACGACGCCCTGCGGCTCCAGGTGACCTCGGCGTTCGTCCGCGCCGGGCAGGCCCTGGTGGTGATCGACGCCTCCTCGGGGTTCCGGGGCGTCCCCGGTGAGCTCCTGCCCGTCGGGGCCGAGCTGCGGGCCGGGGGCCGGGTCCTGTGCTCGCGGACCTCGCTGCTGGGCGAGGACAACGGCCAGCAGGGCGTCCAGGGGATCGTGCTGAACTGCCCGACCGGGCAGGTGCCCCGGCTCACCGTGGCCCTGGGCGTGGGTGCCAGAATGCTCCCCCTGCGCGTCACCCTGACGCCGTAGCCGCCGCGGAGGACCCATGCCAGAGGACGACGAGCCGACCGAGGAACCCACCGCCCAGGAACGAGCCCGCCGCCGCGACCGGCCCCTGGTCCAGCGGGCGATCGTGTCCGACGCCCTGATGGACCCCGAGGAGCGGGAGCGGATCGGCTTCGACCCCGACCCCGAGGCCCCGATGCCGGTGGTCATCGAGCTCAACCTGCGCCACCGCGACGGCCTCGAGGGGGCGGCGGCGCAGTTCCTGGCCCATTTCGAGGCCCGCATGGGCGACCGGCCACCCCCCGAGCGGGTGGCCGACACCTACTTCCGCACCGAGCTCACCCAGGCCGAGATCCTCCGCCTGGTCGACGCCGACCAGCGCGAGCCCGACGCCGCCAGCCGGGCCATCTACCGGGTCTGGCCCGACTTCCCGGTCCACCCGCTGATCGACACCTCGTGCGCCACCGTCAAGGCGGACGCGGCCCGCCGTTCCTTCGACGCCACCGGCCGGGGCATCACCTGGGCCGTGCTGGACTCCGGCATCGACGCCCACCACCACCACTTCCACCGCTACGAGACCCTCAAGGGCGACGTGGCCGGGCTGCACCGGGACTTCACCAAGCCGGGCGAGGCCACCCTGGGCGACGCCCTGGTCGACAACTTCGGCCACGGCACCCACGTGGCCGGGATCATCGCCGGCGGGCTGCCGGCCCGCATGCCCCGGGGCAGCAGCCTGCGGGTGGTCGAGCGGGTCTTCGACCCGGCCCGGCCCGACACCCCCCGGGTCCAGGACCGCACCGTCAGCCGGCCCGAGGTCCTGGCCGGGATGGCCAGGGAGACCAAGCTGGTCAGCCTCAAGGTGCTCGACGACCGGGGCAACGGCCAGTCCATGAACGTGCTCCGGGCGCTCGAGTACGTGCGCAAGGACGTCAACGGCTACGGCAAGCTGCTGCGGATCCACGGCGTCAACCTCAGCCTCGGCTACGAGTTCGACCCCAAGTGGTTCGCCTGCGGGCAGAGCCCCATCTGCGCCGAGGTCGACCGGCTGGTCCGCTCCGGGGTGGTGGTGGTGGTGGCCGCCGGCAACACCGGCTACGGCAGCCTGACCAGCCTGGCCCGCCAGACCAACGTCGGGCTGACCATGACCATCAACGACCCCGGCAACGCCGCCCTGGCCATCACCGTCGGCGCCACCCACCGGGACATGCCCCACACCTACGGGGTGAGCTACTTCTCCTCCAAGGGCCCGACCGGCGACGGCCGGCTCAAGCCGGACCTGGTCGCCCCCGGCGAGCGGATCACCTCGTGCGCCGCCGGCAAGGCCCTGGCCAGCGCCTACCCCGACGGCAAGGCGCCGACGCCGGCCAAGGTGGCGGCGTACGTGGAGGACTCGGGGACCAGCATGGCCGCCCCGCACGTGTCGGGGGCGGTGGCCAACCTCCTGTCGATCCGGCGGGAGTTCATCGGCCGGCCGGAGGAGGTCAAGCGGGTCTTCTGCGAGTCCGCGACCTCGCTGGGCCGCGAACGCTACTTCCAGGGCCACGGCCTGGTCGACCTGATGCGGGCGATCCAGGCGATCTGAGCGCCGAACGAGAGGAGACCACCATGGCAGGCGAGATCGCGGGACGGCCCCACTGGGAGGTCGGCTTCGACGAGAACGGGAAGCCGGACCAGAGCGAGGCCGACACCCTGCTGCGGGAGCTGCCCGGCAGGGACCTGACCGACCTGTTCGTGTTCGCCCACGGCTGGAACAACGACCGCGGCCAGGCCCGCCGGCTCTACCAGCTCTACTTCCAGCAGGTCCCGGGCCTGCTCGCCCAGGGCGGCGACCAGGGCGCCCGGATCGGCACCCTGGGGGTGGTGTGGCCGTCCAAGCGCTGGGCCGACGAGCCCGAGCCGACCGGCGACGGCGACGGCGGGGGGGCGGCCGGGCTGGGCGACGTCGCCGCCCCGGCCCCGGCGGCCGCGGCCGACGACGGCGCCCTCGTCCAGGACCTGAAGGACGCCTTCCCGGGCGACGACCGGCAGGCGGCCCTGGACGAGCTGGCCCGGCTGCTCGAGGAGCGGCCCGAGGACCCGGCGGCCCTGGCCCGGTTCCAGACCCTCATGGCCGAGCTGACCGCCGACCCCGACGCCGGGGCGGCCGGCGAGGACGAGGGTGAGGTCTCCCTGGTCACCGACGACCCCACCGAGGTGTTCGGCCGCTTCGCCGACGCCGTCCCCCAGACCGGCGAGGGCGGCGCGGCCGGGCTCGGCGACGCCTTCGGGCGGCTGTGGAACGGGGCCAAGGAGGCCCTGCGCCAGCTCACCTACTTCGAGATGAAGAAGCGGGCCGGGGTGGTCGGCAAGCAGGGCCTGGGGCCGCTGCTGGGCCGCATCGCCCAGGCCGACCCGGACGTCCGCATCCACCTGGTCGGGCACAGCTTCGGGGCCCGGCTGGTCTCCTTCGCCCTGGCCGGCCTGCCCGCCGGCGCCTCCCCGGTCAAGTCGCTGTACCTGCTCCAGGGGGCGTTCTCCCACTTCGCCTTCGCCGACGCCCTGCCCGTGGACCCGTCACGCGGCGGGGCCCTCAAGGGCATGACCGCCCGGGTCGACGGCCCCCTGGTGGCGTCGTTCTCGGTCCACGACACGGCCGTGGGCAAGCTGTACCCGCTGGCCTCGCTCAGCTCCCGGGACGACGCCGCCGGCCTCGACGACCAGCTGTTCCGCTGGGGCGGCATGGGCCACGACGGCGCCCAGGCGGTCGAGGCCACGGTGGCCACCCTTGGCCCGGTCGGGACCGCCTACCCGTTCGCACCGGGCCGGTTCGTCAACCTCGACGGCAACGGCATCATCAACCGGGGCGGGCCGCCGTCCGGGGCGCATTCCGACATCTTCCACCCCGAGCTGGTCTGGGCCGGCCTGGCCGCCGCCGGCCTGGTCGCTCGCGCCTAGCCGGTCAGCTCACCACTCGAACTCGCCGGCGCCGGCCGGCGAGCTGGTGCTCGGGTTGCCGAGGCCGGTGCCGGGCTGGGGGCCGGGGCGGGGCTCCCGGGGCGGGGCCAGGCCCGGGCCGGAGGGGCCGCTGTCGCGCGGGGAGGCCTCGAGCAGGGCCGGGGTGTGCCAGGTGTCGCCGACCAGCTCCAGGACCGGGCGCCAGGCCGGGGTGGCCCGGGCCACGGCCTTGGAGGCCATCAGCTCCTCCAGCTCCTCGCCGGCGACCTCGTCCTTCTCCAGCAGCCGCTCGGACAGGGCCCGGACGGCCGGCTCGTTGGCCCGCAGCAGCTCCACCGCCTGCTGCTTGGCCTCGGCGAGCAGGTTGCCGATGGCCTTGCGGTTGTCGGGGTTGCCGAGGATGGCCCCGAGCGGCCCGTCGCCCACCATGCCCTGGGGCAGGACCCCGTAGGAGATGAGGCTCTCGCCCATGCCCAGCAGCCCGAGCATGACGGCGGCCTGGGTGGTGGCGTGGCGCAGGTCGGAGCTGGGCCCGGTGGTGGTCTCGCCGAACCAGATCTCCTCGGCCGCCAGCCCGCCGAGGGCGACCACGATGTCGCGGCGCATGTCCTCGCGCAGCTCGGTGTGGCGCTCCTCCAGCGGGGTCCGGTAGACCACGCCCAGGGTGTCGCGCCGCTTGATGATCGAGGCCACCTGGATCTGGTCGTCCAGCTCCAGGACGTAGGCGAGCACGGCGTGGCCGGCCTCGTGGAAGGCGGTCATCTGGCGGTCCCGGGCCGAGGTCTTGGTCGGCTCCTTGAGGCCGATCTCCTCGGTCACCTTGGCCGTCCACAGGTCGTCGAAGCTGAGCTTCTCGCGCCCGTCGACCAGGGCGAAGATCAGCGCCTCGTTGACCAGGTTCTTGATCTGGGCCGGGCTGAACCCGTAGGTGGCCCGCGACAGCCGGGCGGTGTCGACCGGCTCGTGGGGCACCTTGTCCAGGTAGTACTGGATGATGTCCTCGCGCCCGGGCCCGGTGGGCAGGCCGACGTGCAGCTTGCGGTCGAACCGGCCCGGCCGCAGCAGCGCCGGGTCCAGGGTCGAGGCCTGGTTGGTGGCCCCGATGACCATCACGTTGTACTGGGGGACCTTGGGCTTGCCGAGGTGCAGCCACCGCTTGACGTGGCGCCACAGCCCCTTGGGCATGATCATGCCGTCCATCTGGATCAGCAGCTCGTTGACGTACATGCCGCCCATGCCGCCGCCCATGCCCGGGGCCATGATGATCCGCAGCGGGCCCCTGGCCCAGTGGCGGCCGGTGTCGGCCGGGTTGGCCGGGGAGCTGGCCGTGGACACCGCCCCGCGGCTGCCGCCGACCGCGTCCAGCTCGTCGAGGAAGATCACCGCCCCGCCGTACTTGCGCGACAGCTTCCGGGCCTTCTTGAACAGCCGCATGATGCGCAGGTTGCCGATGCCCATGAACATGTTGTTGAAGCTGGTGCCCGAGGCGTACACGAACGGCACCTTGGCCGACCCGGCGATGGCCTTGCCGAGCAGGGTCTTG
>DASZON010000392.1:0-1725 GCA_035550755.1 Actinomycetota bacterium
TGGCCCGCTGGCCCGAGGCCGGGCTGCCGCCCAGCCCGGCCGGCTGGATCATCACCACCGCCCGCAACAAGGGCATCGACCGCCTCCGCCGCGAGGCCTCCCGCGTGGACCGGCACGCCCAGGCCGCCCTGGTCCACGCGCGCGACGAGCCGGCCGAGGAGAGCCCGGTGGACGACGACCGGCTGCGGCTGATCTTCACCTGCTGCCACCCGGCCCTGGACCCCGGGGTCCAGGTCGCCCTGACCCTGCGGCTGCTCGGCGGGCTCACCACCGCCGAGATCGCCCACGCCTTCCTGGTCCCCGAGCCGACCATGGCCCAGCGGCTGGTCCGGGCCAAGGGCAAGATCCGCGACGCCAGGATCCCCTACCGGGTCCCGGAGGCGGCCGAGCTCCCCGACCGGCTCCGGGCGGTGCTGGCCGTCCTCTACCTGATCTTCAACGAGGGCTACGCCGCCAGCGCCGGGGACGCCCTGGTCCGCCGGGAGCTGTGCGCCGAGGCCATCCGCCTGGGGCGGCTCCTGGCCGAGCTCATGCCCGACGAGCCCGAGGTCACCGGGCTGCTGGCCCTGATGCTGCTGATCGAGTCGCGCCGGGCCGCCCGCACCACCGCCGCCGGCGCCCTGGTGCTCCTGGCCGACCAGGACCGCGACCGCTGGGACCACAACCTGGTCGCCGAGGGCCAGGCGCTGGTCCGCCGCTGCCTGCGCCGTAACCGGCCCGGCCCCTACCAGGTCCAGGCGGCGATCAACGCCGTCCACAGCGACGCCCCGACGGCCGCGGCCACCGACTGGGGCCAGGTCCTGGCCCTGTACGACCAGCTCATGGCCATCGCCCCCAGCCAGGTGGTGGCCCTGCACCGGGCCGTGGCCGTGGCCGAGGTGCGGGGGCCGCGGGCCGCCCTCGACCTGGTCGACGGGCTGGAGCTGGACGGCTACCACCTGTTCCACGCCGTCCGGGCCGACCTGCTGCGGCGCCTGGGCCGCGACGCCGAGGCCGCCCGGGCCTACGAGGCGGCGATCGCCGGCACCGGCAACGCCGCCGAGCGCGCCTTCCTGGAGGGCCGCCGCCGGGCCCTGCCCCCGGCCTGACCGGCGGCGCCCGGGACCGGTCAATGCACCGATACGACGCCGCCGCCGACCGGCGAGGCTGGAGGCCGACCCACCGGCCCTTGGAGGACCACCATGCGCGCCCCCGTCCCGGCCCGGCTGCTGCTCGCCGCCCTGGCCTGTCTCGCCCTCGCCGCCTCCAAGGCCTGCGCCGACGCGGCCGCCCTGAAGTCGTCCATGAACGACCTCGACCAGCTCGACCCGCCAGCGGCCGGCAAGGCCGGGGTCCTGGCCGTGCTCACCAACGTCCGCGGCAGCCTGGCCAACCTCAAGGCCAGCGCCGGCAGCCAGTGGAGTGCCCCCAGGTGACCGAGATGGACAGCGCCGTCAACGCCTTCCAGACGACCGTGTCCGGGGTCGACGGCGACAGCCTGCTCTCCTCCCTGCCGACGGTCGTCAAGGACCTGGAGCGGATCGACGCCGCCTGGACGTCCCTGGAGGGCCAGATCAACCAGGACTGCGGCTAGTCTTCCGGCGCCGCCCCTTCGCGGTGGACGCGGATGCGGGCGGCGGTGGCGCGGACCTGGACCAGGTAGCGGCCGGTCCCCGACCCCTGGGCCCGCCAGGCGCCGGCGTCACGGGTGAAGCCCTGGTCGCGGAGGTTGTCGATGCTGAGCCC
>DASZON010000393.1:0-14622 GCA_035550755.1 Actinomycetota bacterium
CCGGTCGCCTACGCCGGCCCCGAGACCGGCCTGCGTGACCGCGCCTCCTGGGTGCTCGGCCAGGGGTCGATCCGGCTGGTCCTGACCAGCTCGCTGCGGCCCGGGACCGAGATCGCCGACCACGTGGCCCGCCACGGCGACGGAGTCCACGACGTCGCCCTTGGCGTGCCCGACGCCGGGGTCGCCTATGCGGCCGCCGTCGAGCGGGGTGCCACCGGCGTCCAGGAGCCGACCGACGACAAGGACGAGCACGGCATCGTCCGCCGGGCGGCCATCGCCACCTACGGCGAGACGGTCCACTCGCTGGTCGACCGCTCCGGCTACAGCGGCCCGTTCCTGCCCGGGTTCGTGCCCTGGACCTCGGTGCCCGACCCGCTGCCGCCGGTCGGCCTCGAGGCCATCGACCACGTGGTCGGCAACGTCGAGCTGGGCAGGATGAACCAGTGGGTCGAGTTCTACGAGCGCGTCCTTGGCTTCACCGAGCTGGTCCACTTCAGCGACGAGGCCATCTCCACCGAGTACTCGGCGCTCATGTCCAAGGTGGTCTGGGACGGCGACGGCCGCATCAAGTTCCCCATCAACGAGCCGGCCAAGGGCAAGAAGCGCTCCCAGATCGATGAGTACCTGGACTTCTACGGCGGCCCGGGCGTGCAGCACATCGCCATCCAGACCGGTGACATCGTCGCCAGCGTGCGCGCCCTGCGCGACCGGGGCATCGAGTTCATGCGCGTGCCCGACACCTACTACGCCGAGCTGGCCGGCCGCTTCGGCGACGTCGAGCTCGACCTGGACAGCCTCCAGGAGCTGGGTGTGCTCGCCGACCGCGACGACGAGGGCTATCTGCTGCAGATCTTCTCCAGGATGGCCCAGGATCGGCCGACAGTCTTCTTCGAGCTGATCGAGCGGCACGGCGCCCGCGGGTTCGGCGAGGGCAACTTCAAGGCGTTGTTCGTGGCCCTGGAGCGCGAGCAGGCGCTCCGCGGCAACTTGTAGGGCCAGCATCAGGAGGTTCACCGACCATGTCCCAGCCAACCAGCGAGCGCGGCGTCACCTACCTGACGCCCGAGGCCTACGAGCGGCTCTCCAGCGAGCTCAACGAGCTCAAGACGGAGGGGCGCGAGCGCATCTCCCAGGCGATCGGCACGGCCCGCGAGCACGGCGACATCCGCGAGAACGCCGACTACGACGCGGCCAAGAACGAGCAGGGGATGATGGAGGCCCGGATCCGCCAGTTGGAGCAGCTGCTCTCGACGGCGGTGGTCGGCGAGGTCGCCGGGACCAGCGGGGTGGCCGGGCCGGGCACGGTGGTCATGCTGGACATCGCCGGCGAGGAGGAGACCTACTTCCTCGGCAGCCGCGAGGAGGCGATCGACGGCATGGACGTGCTCAGCGTCCAGTCGGCCCTCGGCCAGGCGGTCTCGGGCCGCAAGGTCGGGGAGAAGTTCAGCTACGTGACCCCGACTGGCCGGGAGCTGCCGGTCAAGCTCCTCCAGGCCGAGCCCCGCAGCTGACCGGCCCATCCTGGCCCGCCCGGCCACCGGAGGCGGGCCCGCCGCCCGCCGCCGAGCTCGGCCTCGGGCTGGTCGGCGCCGGCCGGTTCGGAGCGGCCCTGCTGGAGGCGGCGGCCGACGTGCCCGGGCTGCGGCCGGTGGCCGTGGCCGACCGCGACCCGGGCCGGGCCGACGCCCTGGCCGCCAGCTTCCGGCTGGAGGCCTGCGACCCCGAGCGGCTGCTGGCCGACCCGCGGGTCGCGGTCGTCGCCGTGGCCACCACCCCGGACGGCCACGCCTCCCTGGCCCTGGACGCCCTGCGGGCCGGGCGGCACGTGTTCTGCGAGAAGCCGCTGGCGACCACGCTCGAGGACGCGAGCGAGGTGCTGGCCGCGGCCACCGCGCCCGGAGCGCCCCGGCTGACGGTCGACTACGTGCTGCGCCGCAACCCCCTGTACGCCCTGATGGCGCGGCTCCAGCGGGCCCTGCTGGGGCCGCCCCGGCGCTTCGCCCTGGAGAACCTGGCCGGCGACGAGCACCTCGACCCGGACCACTGGTTCTGGGACCGGAAGGTCGGCGGCGGCATCGCCGTCGAGCACGGCGTCCACTTCTTCGACGCCGCCGCCTGGCTGCTCGGCTCCCAGCCCACCCAGGTCCACGCCCTGGAGGCGGCCCGGCCCGACGGCCGTGTCGACACCGTCCTGGCCACCGCCCGCCACCCCGGCGGCGCCACCGCCAGCTACACCCACAGCTTCGACCGGCCCGAGCGGGCCGAGTCCCAGTGGACGACCCTGGACTGGGGCCAGGTCGCCGACGGGCGGCTGTACGGCTGGATCCCGGTCGAGCTGGAGCTGGACATCCGCACCGACGGCGCCGGCCTGGCCGCGGTCCAGGCCCTGACCACCAACCAGCAGGCTGCCATGGCCGTCGCCGGCTACCGCCCCAGCGGCGGCGAGCGCATCACCCTGGAGCTCTCCAGCCGCGCCCAGCCCGGCCGCTGGGACCTGCGCCTGCGCGCCACCCTGGGCGGCCAGGCGGCCAGGTCGCGCGTCTACCGCGAGAGCGTCCGGGCCGGCCTGGCCGACCTGGTGTCGTCGGCCGCCACCGGCGCCACCCCCGCCGTCTCGGCCGCCGACGCCTGGACCAGCCTGGCCGCCGCCCTCGCCGCCCAGGAGTCGGCCGCCACCGGCACCTCGGTCCGCCCGGCCCCCCTGCCGGCGGCGGCCGGCGGCTAGGGGCGGATGTTCTGGTTGCGGCGCAGCAGGTTGGCCGGGTCCCAGGCGCGCTTGAGGGCGACCAGGCGGTCGTACTTGGCCGGGCCGTAGGCGGCGCGGACGCCGGACTGGTCGAGCTGGCCCAGGTCGTTGACGTAGTTGACCGAGGTGGCGAAGGGCTGCAGGGCGGCCATGGCCCGGCGGCCCCAGGCGACCCGGTCCGGGTCCTCGGCGGGGTCGTCCCAGACGGCGTCGGTGAGCAGCCACAGGGTGGCGTCGCGGCCGCTGAAGGCGGTCGCGTCCTCGGGGACCCGGCCGAAGGCGCCGCCCAGCGACAGCAGCCCCACGCCGCAGTCGGGGCCGGGCGCGGCCGCCAGCACGGCCTGGATCGTGTCCACCGCCTCGGGGGCCAGGGCGGCCAGCAGCAGCCCCTTCCAGTAGTTGCGCCGGCCCCAGCGGTAGTGGTGGTCGCCCTCGGCCTGCAGCTCCAGGTAGGAGCGGGGGGCGAAGGTGTCGAGGACCGGGCCGAGGCCGCGCAGCGGGGCCAGGTCGCGCTCGGCGGCGGCGGGCGGGCCGGCGTGGGTGGCGTTGACCACCACCACCGGCCGGCCGGCCACCTCGGGCGGGAACGGCGGGCCGGGCGGGGCCACGAACCAGCCCATCCCGGCCGTGACCTCGTCGGGGGCGGCGGCCATGGCGTCGGTGAAGGCGGCCGCGACCTCCCCGGCCCGCCCGATCGGGAAGACGGCGATGCCGGCGGTCACGTCCGGTCCCACCGGGTGCAGGGCCAGCTCGAAGGCGGTGGCGATGCCGAAGTTGGCCCCGGCCCCGCGCAGGCCCCAGAACAGCTCGGGCTCGCGGTCCGGGTCGGCCCGGACCCGCTCGCCGGCGGCGGTGACCAGCTCGACCGCCAGCAGGTTGTCCAGGGTCAGCCCATACCGGCGGGTCAGGCGCCCGACCCCGCCGCCCAGGGTCAGCCCGCCGACGCCGGTGTGGGAGACGTGCCCGGTCGGGCAGGCCAGCCCGAACGCCTGGGCCTGGCGGTCGAGCTCGCCCAGCAGGGCGCCGCCGGCGGCGGTGGCCAGCCGCCGGGCCGGGTCGACCCTGACCTCGCCCATCGGCGACAGGTCGATCACGATGCCGCCGTCACAGGTCGAGAACCCGGGGTAGCTGTGGCCGCCGCCGCGCACGGCGACCAGGAGCTCCTGGTCGCGAGCGAAGCGCACGGCCGCGGCCACGTCGCCGGTGCCGGCGCAGCGGGCCACCACCGCCGGGCGGGCGTCGGCGGTGGCGTTCCAGACCACCCGGGCCCGGTCGTAGCCCGGGTCGCCGGGGAGGACCACCTGGCCCCGGAACCGCTCGCGGAAGGCGGCCAGCGCCTGGGAGCTCGGCATGGGCCCGACGGTAGCCGTCAGCGGCTGGCCAGGGTGAACCCTCCGGGGACGACCGGCACCCGCAGGTGCCCGTCCGGGCTGGTCGCGACCTCGACCAGGCGGCCGGCGGGGTCGTAGCTGCGGGCGCTGGCCGGGCCGGCGCCGGGAAGGTCCAGGGTGCGCACCTGGCGGCTGGTGGCGAAGCTGCGGGCCAGGGCCTGGCCGCCGCCGGCCCCGCCGAGCACCAGCCACTCGACCTCGGGCTGGACGAGGACCGCGTCCAGCCGGGCCTCCGGGCCGGTGCCGGCGTACGCGCTCTCCAGCTCGGCCGGGCCCGGTCCGGCCCGGACCGGGCCGGCGGTGGCCACGTCGAGGAACCCGGGGACGGCCGTGACCCCCTGGGGCCCGGCCCCGCCGTGGTCGACGCGGCCGGTGGGCCGGCCGGCCAGGGCGTGGCGGGTCCCGGCCTGGCCCGGCGGGAGCTGCTGGCGGTCGAGCACCGGGAACAGCCACCAGCCGCCGGCCACCGGCAGGTCGACGCTGCCGGCGACGCGGCCGCCGGGGCCGAGGCGCACGTAGGCGCCGCCGCTCCAGCCGCTCTCCCCCGTCCAGGCCGAGGGCGGGGTCACCGCCTCGGCGTCGCCGGACAGGGTGCCGGCCTCGGCCTCGACGAGCTGCCAGGTCACCTGGGCCTGGCGGCCGGCGACCCGGGCCCTGGCCGCCACCGCCGGGTGGGCGTCGAGGGCGAGCATGGACAGCAGCCCGTGGATGGTCGACTCGGCGCCGGCGTTGCGGTTGACGGTGCGGTCGGGGTTGATGCCGTCGAAGGTGCGCCCGGTGGCCGGGTCGTACATGGCCACCCCGGCCGGGTTGTTGCCGAAGTACCAGGCCCCGGCGATCCCGGCCAGGTCGGCGAAGGCCGGCCGGCGGGCCGCGGCCGCGGTCCGGAGCAGGTTCTGGAGGGTGGCGTCGGCGCCGTAGGCGATCTGGACCCGGTCGGTGGGCGCGGGCACCCAGCCGTTCTCGGGGCCGCCCTGGGCCAGCAGGTGCGGGGTGAACCGCCCCACCTCCCCCACCGCGACCCGGACCCAGTCGTCGCGGCCGAGGATGCGCCCCGCCTCGGCGAGGGCCCCGGCCATCTGGTCGCCCCAGGCGTGCCACAGCGACCGCGACCGGGCCCAGGGCAGCACGGCCCCGTACGGCCAGCGGCGGGCGTCGCCGAGCGGCATCCGGGCCACCCCGTCGGCCAGCCGGCGCAGGTCGAGCCGGCCCCGGGCCGACCCGCCGGCGCCGGCGTAGGCGGCCAGGCCGTAGACGGCCTCGGCGGAGGCGTCGGCTCCGTCCACGATCAGCCAGGCCGGCAGGCGCAGCCCGTCGACCGTCAGGTAGCGCCCGTCGTTCGGGTCCAGCGCCTGGCGGTCGAGGGCGGCAAGGGACAGCTCGAGCCGCTCGCGCAGGAACCCGGCGAAGGCCGGGTCGGCGGCCCGGAAGGCGGCGTAGCCCTCGCCAAGGGCCCAGATGGTCCGGGCCAGCCAGTAGGAGGGGCCGGAGTCCGAGGGGTCGGGCTCCTCGGTCGGGGTCGGGCTGGGGTTCAGGGTCCCGTCCGGCTGCATCCACAGCACGACGTTGCCGGCGTCCGGGCCCGAGGAGGTCTGGAGGTAGGTCACCCCGCGCAGCAGCTGCTCGGCGTGGTCGCGGCTGGCCGGGTCGCCGAACTGGCGCCAGTGGCGCAGGTACACCACGGACGCCCTGGTCATGTCGTCGGCGTTGAACGCCCCCTGTCCCCAGGTGTTGGTCGCCGGGTCGTAGCCGCCGCCCCCCAGGCGCCGGTAGCCGCCGTCGGCCTGGGGCTCGGCGTAGGTCCACAGCACCCCGATCCCTGGCTCCCGGTCCAGCCGCCAGGTGGTGTGCCCGGCCTGCTCCGGCGGGTCCACCCGGTCCCCGAGGAAGTCGAGGTGGGCCAGGTTGGTCAGGCGGCCGCCGGGGGTCGCCGCGACCGGGGCCGGGGCCGCGGCCACGGCCGCCGTGGCGGGCTGGGTCGCCACCCCCGCCAGCAGCAGCACGGCGAGCACGGCCACGAGCGCACACCGGACGCTCCGGATCGAGGGTGACGGCGCGGGCGGGGGTGGTGTCGGCGGCATGGGCACCTCCAGGCGCGCGGGAGCCGGGGGTCCGGGGGTACCCCCTGATTTCCATGCTAAACCGGTTTATGGGACGGGGCGGCGCGGTATCCACAGCCCCAGGGACATGGGAGGGGAGCTTGCCGCAGACCCGGGAGCACGGCACGCAACGGTCCACAGGGCCACGCCAAGGACCACGCCCGAGCGGGCGGGGGCCGACGATCATGGACGTGGCCCGGCGGGCCGGGGTGTCCAAGGGGGCGGTGTCGTTCGCCCTCAACGACCGGCCCGGGGTGGCCCCCGAGACCAGGGACCGGATCCTGGCCGCGGCCCGCGAGCTCGGCTGGCAGCCGAGCACCAGGGCGAGGGCGCTGTCCCGGTCCCGGGCGTACGCGGTCGGGCTGGTCATGCGGCGGGCCCCCGAGCTGCTCGGGGCCGACCCGTTCTTCCCCCAGTTCCTCGCCGGGGTCGAGTCGGCCCTCGCCGAGCGGGGCTCGGCCCTGGTCCTCCAGGTCGTCGGCGACGACGACCAGGCCGAGGCCGACAGCTACCGGCGCCTGGCCGGCCAGGGCCGGGTCGACGGGGTGTTCCTCAACGACATGCTGGTCGACGACCACCGCTTCGAGCTGCTGGCCGGGCTCGGCCTGCCGGCGGTGGCGGTCGGGCGGCCCGCCGGCCCCTGCCCGTTCCCGATGGTGACCGTCGACGACCGCCAGGGCGTCGTGCGGACGGTCGAGCACCTGCTCGGGCTCGGCCACCGCCGGATCGCCTTTGTGGGCGGCACCGAGGGCTACGTCCACTCCAGCTCGCGCCGGGCCGCCTGGCGCCAGGCCCTGGCGGCGGCCGGGGTCGCCCCCGGGCCCGACCTGGTGGCCGACTTCACCGGCCCCGGCGGGGCCGCCGCCACCCGGGCCCTGCTCGAGGGGGCCCAGCCACCGACCGCGATCGTGTACGCCAACGACGTCATGGCCATCGCCGGCATGGGGGTGGCCATCGGCCTCGGCCTCCAGGTGCCCGGCGACCTGTCGGTCACCGGCTTCGACGACGTGCCCCTGGCCGCCCACCTGGCCCCGCCGCTCACCACCGTCCGCCAGGACGCCATGGGCTGGGGCCGGGCCGCCGCCGAGGTCCTGCTGGCGGTCGGCGAGGGCCGGCCCGCCGACGACGTCGAGCTGCCCCCGGCCGACCCCGTGTTCCGAGCGTCCACCGGCCCACCCCACCCGGAGTGAGCCGCCTCTCCCCCCGGCCCTTCCCAAGGAGGTCCCAATGCCCAGCACCCGCATCCGGCTCTGGATCGCGGTCGTCGCCACCCTCGGCCTGGCCCTCGTCGGCTGCACCCGTGGCGGCGGCGGCAACCAGACCGCCGACCAGGCCACCCAGGCCACCGGCCCGATCAAGATCTGGTACTCCAACAACCAGGACGAGGTGAAGTGGGGCAAGGCGGTCGTGGCCGCCTGGAACCAGGCCCACAGCGACCAGCAGGTGACGGCCGAGGAGATCCCGGCCGGCAAGAGCTCCGAGGAGGTCATCGGGGCCTCGATCACCGCCGGCAGCACCCCCTGCCTGGTGTTCAACACCGCCCCGGCGGCCGTGCCCCAGTTCCAGAAGCAGGGCGGCCTGGTCGCCCTGGACAGCTTCTCCGACGGGCCCGGCTACATCAGCGAGCGGGTCGGGGCCCGGGCCGACCAGTACAAGTCGCCGGACGGCAAGTTCTACCAGATGCCCTGGAAGACCAACCCGGTGCAGATCTTCTACAACAAGAAGGTGTTCGCCAAGGCCGGCCTGGACCCTGCCAGGCCACCGCTGGCCACCTACCAGGACTTCGTGGCCACCGCCAAGACCCTGGTCGACAAGGGCGGGGTCAAGGCGGCCATCTGGCCGGCCCCGTCCAGCGAGTTCTTCCAGTCCTGGTTCGACTTCTACCCGCTGTTCATCGCCGAGACCGGCAAGCAGCTGGTGGCCGACGGGCAGCCCCAGTTCAACACCCCCGAGGGCGTGGCCGTTGGCGAGTTCTGGAAGCAGCTGTACTCCGACAAGCTGGCCCAGCGCGAGCTCTACACCGGCGACGCGTTTGCCGACCAGAAGGCGGCCATGGCCATCGTCGGGCCGTGGGCGATCGCCGTCTACGGCGACAAGGTCGACTGGGGCGTGGCCCCGCTGCCGACCTCCAGCGGCAAGGACCCGGCCCAGATCCAGACCTTCTCGGACGAGAAGTCGGTCGGCATGTACTCGAGCTGCCAGAACCGCGGCACCGCCTGGGAGTTCCTCAAGTTCGCGACCAGCCAGGAGCAGGACGGCAAGCTGCTCGAGGTCACCGGCCAGATGCCGATGCGCGAGAACCTGCCCAGCCTGTACGCCGACTACTTCAAGCAGCACCCCGAGTACACCAGCTTCGCCGAGCAGGCCGCCCGCACCGTGGAGGTCCCCAACGTCCCCAACTCGGTGGAGATCTGGCAGACCTTCCGCGACGCCTACACCGAGTCGGTGATCTTCGGCCGAGGCGACGTCCGCCAGTCCTTCGACCAGGCCGCCGAGAAGATCAAGACCCTGGCCGCGGGGAGCTGACCCGATGGCCGCAAGCGCCGCGACGACCTCGCGGCCTCCCCGGGCGCGCCGGCTGCTGGGCCGCCAGCCCGTCGGCTACCTGTTCGTGGCCCCGTACATCCTGTTCCTGTTCCTGATCTTCGCCTACCCGCTCGGCTTCGCCGTCTACATGTCGTTCCACGACTACTTCTTCGCCGCCCCGGGGGCGGTCGTGGACCGGCCGTTCGTCGGCCTGGACAACTACACCACCGCCCTGGCCGACCCGGCCCTGCGGCGGGCCACACTGAACGTGGTCATCTTCATCGCCATCAACGTGCCCCTGACGGTGTTCGTGGGGCTGCTGCTGGCCACCGCCCTGAACGCCGCCATCCCGTTCCGGACCTTCTGGCGGGCCAGCTACTTCGTGCCCTACGTGACCGCCAGCGTGGCCGTGATCGGGGTCTGGCAATGGCTGTTCAGCTCCGGCGGCCTGGTCAACTCGGTCCTCGGGCCGCTCGCCCCCGACCCCTCCTGGCTGGTCAACCGGTTCTGGGCGATGCCGATCATCGCCCTGTTCGCCACCTGGAAGCAGCTCGGCTTCTACGTGCTGCTGTACCTGGCCGCGCTCCAGAACATCTCCGAGGAGCTCTACGAGGCGGCCGAGGTCGACGGGGCCGGGCCGGTACGGCGGTTCTGGCACATCACCGTGCCCGGCGTGCGGCCCGCCACCACCCTGGTGGTGATCGCGGCCACCATCACCGGGGCCAACTTCTTCACCGAGCCGTACCTGCTCACCGGGCGCGGCGGCCCCGCCGGGGCGTCGGTGTCGCCGGTGCTGCTCATGTACACCGAGGGCATCGAGCAGGGCCACGCCGGCTACGCGGCCGCCATCGGGGTGCTGCTGGCGCTCGGGGTGATGGTCGTGTCGCTGGTCAACCGGTACCTGCTGGAGAGGGGCTGACCGTGGCCACCACCACCCGACCCCCGCAATCGGCCCCGGCCGCCACCGAGCGGGCCGTGGCCGTCAATCCCCCGACCCGCCGGTCCCGGCGCCGCCTGCTGCCGCTGCTCGGGCTTGCCGCCGGGGCCCTGGTGTTCCTGTTCCCCTTCTACTACATGGTCATCGGGGCGTTGCAGCGCGAGCCCAACACGGACATCTCCGGGGCGTTCCCCAACCCCGCCAACCTGACCCTGGACAACCTGCGCAACATCAACAACGCCATCAACCTGCCCCGGACCCTGCTCAACTCGGGGATCTTCACCGGCGGGGTGCTGCTCTGCACCCTGGTGCTCGGCCTGCTGGCCGGCTACGCCCTGGCCCGGTTGGAGTTCCGCGGCAAGGGCATGGCGTTCAACGCCATGCTGCTGATCCTGATCGTGCCCTTCCAGCTGCTGATGATCCCGCTGTACGTGATGATCGTCCGCGGCTACCTGCTCGGCGACACCTACCTGGGCATGATCCTGCCGTTCGCGGTCAACGCCACCGCGGTGTTCATCTTTCGCCAGTTCTTCCTCCAGCTGCCCCGCGAGCTGTTCGAGTCGGCCCGCCTGGACGGGGCCAGCGAGCTCCAGATCCTGACCCGGATCGCCATCCCGCTGGCCCGGCCGGCCATCCTGACCGCGGTGATCCTGACCTTCATCGGCCCCTGGAACGAGTTCCTGTGGCCGTTCCTGGTCACCAAGCGGCTCGACCTGCAGCCGCTGGCCGTCGCCCTGGCCAGCTTCATCGCGAACGTGGCTTCCCGCCAGGCCAACCCGTTCGGGGCCATCCTGGCCGGGGCGGTGGTGCTGACGATCCCGGCGGTGGTGCTGTTCCTGGTGTTCCAGCGGCGCTTCCAGACCACCAACCTCGGGTCGGGCATCAAGGGATGACCGCGGACGCGTTCAAGGCGGCGGGCTGGACGGCCCGCCGCCTCGGCGTGGTCATGGAACCCGACCCCGGCGACCCGCGGGAGGCCGGCGGGGTCTGCAACCCCGGGTCGGCCCGCGGCCCCGACGGGGAGCTGTACCTGTTCCCCCGGCTGGTCGCCGAGGGCAACGTCTCGCGGGTCGGGCTGGCCAGGGTCCGCTTCGAGGACGGCCGGCCCGCCGGCGTGGAGCGGCTCGGGGTGGTGCTGGAGCCGGACGCGCCGTGGGAGCGCCACCGCGGCGGCGGCGGGGTCGAGGACCCCCGGGTCACCTGGGTCCCGGCCCTTGGGCGCCATGTGATGACCTACACCGGCTGGGGGCCGCTGGGGCCGCGGGTCGCCCTCGCCTGCTCCGCCGACCTGGAGCACTGGGAGCGGCTGGGCCCGGTCGGGTTCGCCTTCGACCCGTGGCTGCGCGCCGACCTCAACCTGTACCCGAACAAGGACGCCGTGCTGTTCCCCGAGCCGGTGCCCGGCCCCGACGGCGAGCTCTCGTTCGCCCTGCTCCACCGGCCCATGTGGGACCTGTCGTGGGCCAACCCGGCCGAGGGCGAGACCCCGCCGCCCGGCCTGGCCGACCCGCGGCCCGGGATCTGGGTGTCGTTCGTCCCGGCCAAGGAGGCGCTGGCCGACCCCGTCCGCCTGACCTGGCTGCGCGACCACCGGCTGGTCGCCCTCCCCGAGCGGCCCTGGGAGGAGGCCAAGCTGGGCGGCGGCACGCCGCCGGTGCGGCTGCCCGAGGGCTGGCTGGTGCTGCACCACGGGGTGGCCGGCCGGATCGAGCCGGGCCGGGTCGACCACCAGCCGGCGGTCCGCTACACCGCCGGGGCGATGGTGCTGGATCCCGAGGACGTCACCCGGGTCCTGGCCCGCTCCACCGAGCCGCTGCTCGAGCCGGAGGAGCCGGGCGAGCGGGACGGGGTGGTCCCGAACGTGGTCTTCCCCACGGCCATCGACCCCCGCGAGGGGGGCGAGGCCGACGTCTACTACGGCATGGCCGACGCCCGGATCGGGGCGTTCCGGCTGACCATGGGCCCCCTGGGGGGCCGGGGCGCCGGGCCCGTCGGCCGGTGACGGTCCCGGCGGCCGGGTCGCGGCCGCCGTGGCCGACCCCGTGGCCGGAGGTGAACCGGACCGTGGAGCGGCTCCGGGACGGGGCCGGCGAGGCCCTCGGCGACCAGCTCGTGGCGCTGTACCTGCACGGGTCGCTGGCCCTCGGCGACTTCTACCCGCCGGCCAGCGACATCGACTTTCACGCCGCCACCGCCGGGGTGCCGGCCGCCGCGGCCGTCGAGCGCCTGGCCGCGCTGCACGGCGCCTTCAAGGCCGAGGGCGGCTGGCCGGCCAGGCTCGAAGGCGTGTACTTCCCGGTCGCGGCCCTGCGCCGCCACGGCCTGTCCGCCGCCCCGGTCCCGACGGTCGGCGTCGACTGGGACCTCGGCCCCGGCCGCCCCGGCCCGACCTGGGTCCTGGACCGCTGGGTCACCCGCGAGCACGGTGTCGTGGTCGCCGGCCCCGACCCCCGCGAGCTGATCGACCCGATCGGCCCCGCCGACCTCCGGGGGGCGGTCCTGGCCTCGATGCTCGGCGACTGGGCGGGCCGGCTGGAGGAGGGCGCCGACGTCGGCTGGCTGCGCCCCCGGAACTACCAGGCCTTCGCCGTCCTGACGATGTGCCGTGGCCTCCACGTCCTCGACCGGGGCACGGTCGTGCCCAAGCCGGCGGCCGCCGCCTGGGCGGTGGGGCGCCTGTCCCCGCCCTGGCCGGCCCAGGTCGAGCGGGCCATGGCCTGGCGGGCCGACGAGCGGGCCGACGACCGGCACCTCCCCGAGACCCTGGGCTTCGTCGCCCACGCGGTCGACCTGGCCCGTGCCGCCCGGTGACGGCGGCGTCAGTGGCGGGTGATGCTGGCGTCGACGGCGTCCGCGCCGTGGTCGACCCCGCGGGCCAGGAGCTCGCCCGGGAGGCGGGCCGCCAGGTCCTCCACGGCCGGGGTCGAGCGGAGCAGGCCGGCCGCCTGCGACACCGACATGCCCTCGCGCCGGCGCCGGTCGAGGAACCGGATCACGGCCACGTCCTGGTCGGAGTAGAGCCGCTGGCCGGAGGCGGCCCGCCACGGCCGGGGGAGGCCGTAGCGGCGCTCCCAGGACCGCAGGGTGCTGGCCGGGATGCTGGTCATCCGCTCCACGGCCGTGACCCGGTAGCGGGGCGTCCGGTCGTCGGGCCGGCCCGGCGGCGGGGGGCCGTCAGTCGCCATCGGGCCGCTCCGCCAGCCCGAGCAGGATGCCGTCGAGGATGTCGGTCTCGCTGGCGGTCACCCGCCGGATCCCGAACCGCCGGACCAGCTCGTCGAGCAGCAGCGCCCCGGCGGCGATCACGTCCTCGCGGCCCGTGGCCATCACCGGCAGGGCGGCCCGCTCGGCCACGGTCATGGCCGCCAGCTTGTCGGCGACGGCGGCGATCTCGGCCGCGTCCAGGGTCGCGCGGTGGATCCGGCGCGGGTCGTAGGCGTCGAGCCCGAGGGCGATGGCGGTGACGGTGGTGACCGTGCCCGCGACCCCGACGACCCGGTCGGCCGCCGCCGGGTCGAGGACGCCGGCCACCTCGGCCAGGTGGGCGGCCACGTCGGCCCGGAGGGCGGCGGTCTCCCCGGCGGTCGGCGGGTCGTGGTGCAGGTGGCGCTCGAACAGCCGCACGCAGCCGATGTCGAGCGAGACCATGGCCCGGGCGGTGCGGCCGTCGCCCAGGATCAGCTCGGTCGACCCGCCGCCGATGTCCACGACCAGGGTGGACAGGTCGCCCTCCCGGTCCGACGCACCGGGGGGGCCGGCGCGGCCCCCCCGGACCCCGCCGGCGGTGGCGCCGCGGTAGGCGGCGGCGGCCTCCTCCCGTCCGGTCAGCACCTCGGCGTCCACGCCGAGCAGGTCGCGGACGCCGTCCAGGAACGCCCGCCGGTCGGCCGCGTCCCGGGTCGCGCTGGTGGCGACCAGCCGCCGCCGGGCCACCCCGAGACGCCGGCAGGTCTCGGCGTAGCCGGCCAGCACCTCCAGGGTCCTGGCCAGCGCCCCCGGGTCGAAGCGCCCGGTCCGGTCGACCCCCTTGCCGAGCCGGGTGATCACCATCTCCCGGGCGTGCTCGGCCACGATCCCGTCGCCGTCGACGTCGGCCACCAGCAGCCGGGTCGAGTTGGTCCCGACGTCGAACGCCGCCAGCCGCTCCCTCACCGCTCGCCCCCGGTCCCCGGCGCCACCGGCTCCACGCACGGGCCTGGGCAGTCGATGGGGTCGACGACCTGGCTGACGATGCGGCCGACCGGGTCGGCGCCGGTGGCGGCCTGGTGGGCGTAGAGGGCGTGGAGGCACTTGACCCGGCCGGGGAGGCCGCCGACGCCCGGGTCGCCCTCCAACCGGGCGATGGCGTCGCGCTGGGCGAGGTAGCCGTCGTGGGCGGCGGCGTGGGCGGCGGCCAGGTCGGGGTCGCTGGCGACGCGCTCGCTCAGCCTGGCGTTCCAGCCGGCGGCCTCCAGGCGGCCGACGGCGACCCGGGCGGCCGGGCAGGCGAGCCAGTAGAGGGTCGGGAACGGGGTGCCGTCGGGCAGCAGCGGGGCCGTGCGGACGACCACCGGGAGGCCGAAGCGGCAGCGGGCGGCGACGGCGACCGAACCGCGGACGGCGCGGCCGATCTGGGCTTCGATCAGCGTGCGTTCGGCCGGACCGGCCTCGGGCAGGGTGGCCGCCCAGCCCTCCCCGGCGCGGGGGTCGTCCGCAGACGGGGCCGGAGGGCGCCAGGGCAGGCGCAGGGGATCTGGGAGGGTGGTGGGGTCGGGCCGCGCCGGTGACCGGGCCGGGGTGCGAGGCACCGACTACCCGCGCCGGCCCTCGCGCTGGCGCTTGACGTCGACCAGCCGTTCCTCGCTGGAGCGCATGAACCGCTTGAGCTTCTGCTCGAACTCGGGGTCCTTGGCGGCACGCCGGGGACGGCTCGCCTCGGGCTGC
>DASZON010000394.1:0-8461 GCA_035550755.1 Actinomycetota bacterium
CGAAGGTCTTGGCCGTCTTCTCGACGAACGCCGGGACCGTGGCCTCCTCGTTGTTGGCCGGCACGACCACCGAGACCAGCGGCTCGCTGGACCCGGTCACCGGTCCCTGTCCCATGTGCGCATGCTCGCATCATGCCAAGCCCGGCGTCACGCGGACCACCCCAGCCGGGCGGAAGCCCCCCGAACCGGTCTTCGAAGTCGGGCTACAGGAATCCGGCGGCCGCGCCGATGCACCCAGAGAACGGCACTCCCCGTGGCTGGCAACCATGTGGAGTGGTTACAACCTGTACTGGAGGTCGAGGTGGACCGGGTGCATCTCCGCGAGTCGGCGCCGTTCGGGCGCCGGCTGGTGGTGCGCCTGGCCCTGTTCGCGTTCTGCGGCGGCCTGCTGCTGCTGCTGTCGTCGCGGCCCGCCGAGGCCGCGGAACGGCGGGAGCCCGGGCTCCTGGATCCGGTGCGCACGACCGTGAAGGCGACAGCCAGGGAGGTCGACTCATTCGCCGGGCGTGCCACCGGATCCGGGGCTTCGACCGTCGGCCAGGTCGCGGACGCGGCCCGCCAGCGGGTTGCGCCGCCTCCGCGGCCGGCGACCGGCGTGGGCGGTTTCTCGGCCGGGTCGGCCGCCACGCGGGGCGCCCCGGCGGGCCCCTCCCCGGTCCGCCGGGCCGCGCCCCCGGCCCGTCCCGCCATCCCCGCGGCCAAGCCGGTCACCCACCTCACCGCCCGGGTCGCCCGGGTGACCGCTCCGGTGACCGCCCCGGTCGCCGACCTGACCGCTCCGGTGGCCCAGGTGGCCGCGCCGGTGCTGGCGCCGGTCGGCGCGGTGCTGGCGCCGGTCGGGGGGCCGGTGGCCGGGCTGGTGGCGCCGGTGGTCACCAGGGGGCTGCTGCCGCTGCCGGGGCTGACCGGGCCCGGCGACGGCTCGCCGGCCGGGGCCGGGCGGCCCGCGGCGGGCTTCACCGGGTCCCAGGGCGCCGCTGCCGCGCCCGCACCGATCGTTTCCCGCACTCCGGCCCGTCCGGTCGCCGACGGCTCCAGCTCGCCCGCCGCCCGGTCCAACCGGTCGTGGCCGGCCCTGACCGGCGCGGTGAGCCTGCCTGGCTTGCCGGCGTCGGCCGAGCTCCCCGCGGGCGGGCCGGATCCCCTGTCGAGCTCCTCGGGCGTCACCGCCGCCGCCCTGGCCGCCCTCACCGCCGCCCTGCTCCTCCTCGGCCCGCTGGGCCGGGGCCGCACCCGGCCGGACCGGTCGGGGGTTCTCTCGCGCTCCTACCTCCCGCTCGTCTCTCCCGCATAGCGACCTCGGGCGACGTCCGTTCCACGTCCTCGAACTCGCAACAAGGAGAGATCCTCGTGAACCTGTGGATCAAGCGTGCACTCGGCGCGGCCGCGCTGGGCGGGGGCCTGCTGGCCGCCACCGCCGGCGCCGCCAGCGCCCAGGAGGTGTCGGCCGGCGCCTCGGCCAGCGTCGGTCGCCCGACCTCGGCAGACGACCGCGTCTGCGCGGACGGCCGGCTCCTGTCCCGCCTGGTCGGCGGCTGCCGCCAGGCCGGCACCAGCGCCACCGTCAGGGCCGGCCGCGCCGACGGCGTCCGGGTCAGGGCCCGGGTGCCCGGCCTGGCCGCGGCCGACGTCTCGCTCGGGACCCGGCGGACCCGGCCGCGAACGACGGGCTCGGCCGACGCCTCGGCCGCCCCCGGGTCAAGGGCGGCCAGCGTCGACGGCGACGCGAGCGCCGACACCAGCCCCCGGGCCGACGCCGCGGCCGGGCTGTCCTGGCCCCGGGCCGGGCGGCTGCTCGACCTGGACGCCACGGCCAGCCTGGCCGGGGTCGGCCTGCTCGGCTCCAGCCCCTTCACCCTGGCCGGCGACGCCGCCGGCGACGCCCTGCTGGCCATCGGCGACCTGACCCCGGCCGACGGGACCCCGGCCGGGATCGGGGCCCTCGACGCCGGGCCGATCGGCTCCGGCAACCAGGCCGCGGTGGCGGCCGGCGACGTCTCCCCGTCGGTCCCGGTGACCGTCTGCGGCAACAGCGCCGCCGTCCTCGGTGACGCCTCGGCCAGCTGCACACCGGCCCAGACGGCCCCCGCCGGCCCGAGCGCGAGCGGCCCGTCCGCCTCCGCCTCGACTGGCCCCTCCGGCCCGTCCGGCGCCGCCCTGCTCGGCGACTTCGCCTCCGGCAACCAGGTCGACGCCGGCATCGGCGACCTCTCCCCGTCCATCCCGCTGATGGTCTGCGGCAACGGCGTCGGCGTCCTCGGCGACGCCGCGGCCGACTGCGGGGCCGCCCAGCCTTCGGGCAGCGGCGAGCCCTCGACCGGCGGGTCCTCGACCGGTGGGTCGGGTGACGACAGCGCCACCGTCAGCAGCAGCGGGGTCTCGCCGTCGGTCCCGGTGACGGTGTGCGGCAACAGGGTCGGCCTGCTCGGCGACGCCGCGGTGGCCTGCGCGGCCGACACCAGCTCGAGCGGGACCACCGCCCCGCCGCCGGGGACCACCACGCCGGGCGGCTCCACCGACACCGACGGCATCCAGGGCACGCCCGGGTCGACCGGCACCTCCGGGATCCCCGGCACCACCGGGCTGACCACGGGAACCGGCGGCAGCGCCGGCGACCCGGCCACCGCCTTCTCGCCTCGGCGACCGTCGGTCGCCGACGCGAGCGCCCTGCCCTTCACCGGCGCCTTCAGCGACCTGCTGGCCCTGGCCGCGGCCGGGCTGGTGACCGCGGGCGTCCTGATCGTGCGGGCCGCCCGGCCCGTCGCGGCAACGGAAGGAGGTGGTGACCGCTAGGTCCGCCGGGCGGCCGGACAGCCAACGCGCTGATGGTCACCGGCCGCCGATCGGCAAGGACGCGTGGGTCGCACGGCGCGGGGCGTGCGGCCCACGCCTCCCAGCTCCGTTCCGGCCCGGGACCGCCCCGGAGCCGGAGCCGGGCTCCCGGACGGGACCCGATCCCGGCGCCTCAGGGCTGGCCGAAGAACCCGCGGACGACCTCGACCACCCGGTCCTGCTGGGCCTCGGTGAGCTCGGGGAAGAGCGGCAGCGACAGGCACTCGGCGGCCCAGGCCTCGGTGACCGGGAGGTCGCCGCGGGCGTAGCCGAGGTGGCGCCAGGCCGGCTGCAGGTGCAGGGGGATGGGGTAGTGGACCCCGGCCCCGACCCTGGCGGCCCGGCAGGCGGCGAGCAGGTCGTCGCGGTGGCGGGTCCGGACCACATGCAGGTGCCGGGCGCTGGTCCGGCCCTCGACCCGGGCCGGCGGCACCAGGTCGCCCACGCCGGCCAGGGCCTCGTCGTAGCGGAGGGCGAGGCGCTCGCGGGCGGCGTTGCCGGCCTCCAGCCGCCGCAGCTTGACCCGGAGCACGGCCGCCTGGAGCGCGTCCAGGCGCTCGCCCCAGCCGACCTCGGCGTGCTCGTACTTGGTCGTGCGGCCGTGGTCGCGGAGCCGGGCCACCCGGTCGGCCAGCTCGTCGTCGTCGCATGTGACCGCGCCGGCGTCGCCGAAGGCGCCCAGGTTCTTGCCCGGGTAGAAGCTGAACGCGGCCAGCCGCCCGGCCGACCCGGCCCGCCGCCGGCGGCCGTCGGCGCCGGTGACGGTCGCCCCGTGGGCCTGGGCGGCGTCCTCGACCACGGGTACGCCGGCGTCGCCGGCCACGGCTAGGATGGCCGCCATGTCGACCGGCAGGCCGTACAGGTGGACGGGCAGGACCGCGGCCGCGCCCTCGACGGCGCCGGTCAGGGCCTTGGGGTCCATCCCCCCGGTGGCCTCGTCGACGTCGACGAACCGGGGCCGGGCCCCGGCGTGGACGAGCGCCTCGGCCGAGGCGGTGAAGGTGTGGGCGACCGTGACCACCTCGTCGCCCGGCCCGGCCCCGAGGGCGGCCAGGGCCAGATGGATGGCGGCCGTCCCCGAGGCCACCCCGACCGCCCGGCGGGTGCCGCAGAAGGCGGCGAACTCGGCCTCGAACCCCTCCACCTCGGGCCCGAGGATGAACCCGCCGCTGCCGACGACCCCGGCCACGGCCGCGTCCAGCTCGGCCTGCTGGGCCAGGTAGGCGGCCCGGACGTCGACCAGGGGAACGGCCTCGCGCACCAGGGTTGCTCCTCGATGTCGGTCCGGCGGGACGGCGGGCCCGCGGCCCCGGCCGGACGGCGGTGTGCCGGGCATGGTGGCACCTCCGGCCCCCGCCGCTCAATCGGCCGGCTAGGATGCAGACCGATGACGGGCATCCGGGTGGACCACGACGGGCCGGTCACGGTGGTGACCATCGACCGGCCCGAGCGCCGCAACGCCGTCGACCCGCCGGCCGCGGCCGCCCTGGCCGAGGCCTTCCGCGCCTTCGACCGCGACCCCGGCGCCGCGGTCGCCGTGCTCACCGGCGCCGGCGGGGCGTTCTGCGCCGGGGCCGACCTCAAGGCGATCGCCGAAGGCCACCCCCTCCGGGTGGCCGCCGACGGCGACGGGCCGATGGGCGTGACCCGGCTGCGGCTCTCCAAGCCGGTGCTGGCCGCGGTCGAGGGCCCGGCGGTGGGCGGCGGCCTGGAGCTGGCCATCTGGTGCGACCTGCGGGTGGCGGCCGAGGGGGCCAGCTTCGGCGTGCTCAACCGCCGCGTCGGGGTGCCCCTGGTCGACATGGGCACGGTCCGCCTGCCCCGGCTGGTCGGCCACGGCCGGGCCATGGACCTCATCCTCACCGGCCGGGCCGTCGGGGCCGCCGAGGCCCTGGCCATGGGCCTGGTCGACCGGGTCGTGCCCGACGGCCAGGCCCTGGCGGCCGCCGTCGGGCTGGCCGGTGAGCTGGCCGACCTGCCCCAGACGGCCATGCGCAACGACCGGCTGTCGGCCATCGAGCAGTGGGGCCTGCCCGAGCCCGAGGCGGCCGGGAACGAGCTGCGCCGCGGCCTCGACTCCCTCGCCTCGGGTGAGGCGGCCGCGGGAGCGGCCGGCTTTTCCGCAGGTCAGGGCCGCCACGGCGGCGCCTTTCCCCGCAGGCCGGAGCCCGAAACTCGGCAGTAGTCCCTGTCCGGACAGTGTTGTCCCGGTCCGATGGACCTTGCTAAGGTTCGGCGCTGTCCGAGGTCGTGGGCAACTACTGAGGGGGCAGCGCCGTGACCCGCCGACTTGTTCTGGTTCTCGCACTCGTGGTCGCCCTGGGCGCCACCGTGGTCGCGAACGCCACCGCCGACGTCCAGGCCGACGTCAGTCTCGAGATCCGGCTGCCCCTGCCCGCCCTCCCGCTCGGCCCCGGCCCCCTGTACCCGCTGGACGCCTACGGGCCCCGGGCCGACGACAACGCCGACCTGCGCTGGAGCGAGCAGACCCTGGCCGCCATCCGGGCCCTGAAGACCGGCCCGACCATCAACGCCCGCGCCCTGGCGATCGTGCACACCGCCATGTACGACGCCTGGTCGGCCTATGACGCCAGCGCCGTCCCGACCCGCCGCCCGGCCGGCTGGGCCCGGCGCCCGGCCGCCGAGCGCACCGACGCCTACAAGAGCCAGGCCATCAGCTACGCCGCCTACCGGGCGCTGCTGGACCTGTTCCCGGCCCGCGGAAGCGACTTCCGGGGCCTGATGTCCGGCATGGGTTACGACCCCGACGACGCCTCCACCGACCCGGCGTCGCCGACCGGGGTCGGCAACGCCGCCGCCGCGGCCGTGATCGCCTTCCGCGCCACCGACGGGTCCAACCAGGCCAACGGGTACGCCGACACCACCGGCTACGTCCCGGTCAACACCCCCGACCAGGTCAACGACCCGTTCCGGTGGCAGCCGCTGCGGTTCGTGGACGCCACCGGGGCCACCGTGGTCCAGAAGTACCTGACGCCCCAGTGGGGCCAGGTCACCCCGTTCGCGCTCACCTCGCCCAACCAGTTCCTCCCCCCCGGGCCCGAGTACAAGACCCTGGGGCTGCTGGACGAGGAGGTCACCGACACCCTGACCATGAGCGCGACCCTCACCGACCTGACCAAGATGCGGGCCGAGTACTGGGCCGACGGCCCCCACAGCGAGACCCCGCCCGGCCACTGGATCCTGTTCGCCGGGGCGGTCTGCCGGGCCCGGGGCTACAACCTCGACCAGTGCACCAAGCTGACCTTCGCGGTGGCCAACGCCGAGCTGGACGCCAGCATCACCGCCTGGAACGCCAAGCTGCGCTGGGACTACGTGCGGCCGATCACCGCCGTCCGGACCCGGATGAAGGGCAAGCTGGTGCTCGCCTGGGCCGGTCCCTACAAGGGCACCCGCCTCATCCGGGGCGAGACCTGGATGCCGTACCAGGCCTCGACCTTCCCGACCCCGCCGTTCCCTGAGTACGTGTCCGGCCACTCCACCTTCAGCGGCGCCGGGGCCAGGGTCCTGCAGCAGTTCACCGGCAGCGACCTGTTCGGGGCCAGGGCGACCCTCAAGCCCGGGAGCTCGTTCATCGAGCCGGGGGCGACCCCGCTGCTGCCGACCGTGCTCACCTGGCCGACCTTCTCCTCAGCCCGCGACGAGGCCGGCATGTCGCGGCGCTACGGCGGCATCCACTTCCCCGACGCCGACAACAACGGCCGGGCCCTTGGCGGCTCGGTCGGCCAGAGCGCCTGGGCCAAGGCCCAGACCTACTTCAACGGCACGGCGGGCGGTTAGCCCCCCTCCCGTCCGCCTGGCGGCCGCCGCGCGGTCGAATTCCTCCGGGAAGCTGACCGCGCGGCGACGCCGTCCTCACCAGCGGACGTAGCTGGCCATGCCGGGGTGGTCGAAGATCATCGTCTCCTGCATGGTCAGCTGGTGGCCCCGGCCGGCCTCGACGGCCCGGCGGTACATGGCCAGGCCGATGGCCACGTCCACGAACGCCAGCCCGACGGCGTTGAAGTAGACGCGCTCGTCGGGGGACTCCCGGCCCGGCTTCTCCCCGGCCACGACCTCGTCGAGGTTGCCGTGGATGTCGCCGTCGCTGAGCTCGCCGTCCTTGTACATCCGGCTCAGGGTCTGGGTGCGGTGCTTCACCGTGTCCCAGTCGTCGCAGACGATCTTCTGGCACTGCCTGGCCACCGCGTACTCGTCCTCCCAGCCGCCAACGTGGCTGTAGAAGGACCCGGGCTGCATCCAGGCGGCCTTGAGCAGCGGTGCCTGGGCGCTGGTGGCGGTGACCAGGATGTCGGCCCCCTCCATGGCCCGGGCGCCGTCGGTGCCGGCCGCCACCAGCTCCATGTCCGGGACCAGCGGGGCGAGCTCGTCGACGAACTGCCGCTCCTCCTCGGCGGTCTTGGCCGCCACCCGGCACTCGGTGAGCGTCGGGCGCACCGTCTTCATGGCCAGCAGGTGCATCTTGGCCTGCTCGCCGCTGCCGATGAACCCGATCACCCGGGCCTCGGGGGGCGCGAAGTGCTTGGCCGCCAGCGCCCCCATGGCCCCGACCCGGATGTTGGAGGCCAGCGTCCCCTCGAGCACGGCGATCGGGAACCCCTTCTCGATCTCGGAGAGGATGAACAGCGCGGTCAGGTTCTGGAGCCCGAAGCGGGGCACGTTGGGCGGGAAGACCGACACCCACTTCACGCCGCAGACCTTCTCGGTCAGCAGGGTCGCGGGCAGGCAGTTGATCCGCTCCTGGGTCTGCTGGTCGAAGATCTGCACGATCTTGTCGGGGAACATCACCTCGCCGTTGCGGTGGGCCAGCAGGGCCGACTCGGCGGCCCCGATGGCCAGCCGGAAGTCGAGGCAGCCGGCCTGGAGGAGGTCTTCCTGGGACAGGTAGGTGAAGCGGATCGCGTGGTCGGGCTGGGTCATGTGCTCACTCCTCGAGGAAGGCGACCGCGCGGCAGAACGCCGCCTCGCCCCCGACGAACTTCCAGGGAAAGCAGCCGAATTGGATGCGCTGGTCGAGGACGTCGTCGATCTGGCCGCCGAGGTTCTCGATGTGGATCACGTCGTGGGGGAACAGCAGGGTGTGCATGATCTGGAGGTCGTGGCGGGGGAACACCTCGTCCAGCGGCCGCCCGATGGCCGTCTCGGCGTCCTCGGCCTCGTCGGGGCGGATCTTGCGGATGACGGTGTTCATCGGGTGGTCGGCGCTGCCGGCGTCCACGGCCAGCCACCGCACCCCCCGGTCCAGCACCCATTCGGCGAACTCCCGGGTCGGGCCCGGGTGGCGGACGAAGTAGCGGGTCTCGTCGACCTGGCTGCGGTCGACCCAGTTCTCGTTGTAGAAGCGGTGGTAGCCGGTGTGGATGATGAGGATGTCGTCGCGTTCCACCTTGAGGCCGGTGTCCCGCTCCCAGCGTTCGAAGTGCTCGGGCCCGTACAGCTGGTAGTCGCCGATCCCCATCCGTTCCAGGTCGACGACCACCGCCGTGCCGACCAGCCAGGGCAGGGGCAGCTCGCCGATGGTCTTGCCGGCCGACCAGAAGTGCACCGGCCCGTCCAGGTGGGTCCCGACGTGCAGGGTCGAGGTGATCTCCTGCCCCCCGACCTTGTCGAA
>DASZON010000395.1:0-9491 GCA_035550755.1 Actinomycetota bacterium
CCGATGGGCACCTGCGAGGACTTTGCCCGGACGATCGTTGCTGGGCACTTGGGCCGATGTTAGAGTCCGCGCACGCTCGCGGGCTTGCGGCGAAGGAGGTCGGAATGGCCAGCTACGCGGAGCAGGTCGGCGAACGGCTCCGCAACATCCGCCTGCAGAAGGGCCTCTCCCTCCACGACGTCGAGGAGCGCTCCGGCAAGGAGTTCAAGGCCAGCGTCCTCGGCGCCTACGAGCGGGGCGAGCGCAGCATCTCGGTGCCGCGGCTGCAGCGACTGGCCATCTTCTACGGCGTCCCGGTCGACCACCTGCTGCCCCGGCTCGGCCCCGAGGTCCAGGAGGCGGCCGGCCCTGGCGGCGGCAACGCCGAGGAGGCGGTCTGCATCGACCTGGAGGCCCTCGAGGCCCGCAGCGAGCCCGAGGCCCGCACCTTGAACCGCTACCTGTCGCTGATCCAGACCCAGCGGGGCGACTTCAACGGCAAGGTGCTCACCATCCGCCGCGACGACGTGCGCGTGCTCGCCGCCATCTTCGACCAGTCGCCCGGCGGCCTGATCGAACGGCTGGACGACCTGGGGCTGCGCCGGCCGTCGTTCGGGTAGCCTGGAGCCCTTGCCGGAGCTCCGCCGGCCGTCCGGCGACTGGAGGTGACCTGTGGCCCGACCGCTGACCGTGGCCGGGATCTTCGCCCACCCCGACGACGAGACCTGGTCGCTCGCCGGGTCGTTCGCCCTGCTGGTCCCCAAGGGGGTCCAGGGCGCGGTCTGGACGGCCACCCGCGGCCAGGCCGGCCAGATCGCCGACGGGTCGGGCGCCACCCGCGACACCCTGCCCGAGGTCCGCGAGGCCGAGGAACGGGCGGCCATGGCCGCCGTCGGGGTTGAGCGGGTCGAGTTCGGCGAGTTCGTCGACGGGGAGGTCGAGGCGGCCGACCGCGACGCCCTGACCACCGCCGTCCACGGTTTCCTGGAGCGCGCGCAGCCCGACGTGGTCGTCACCATGGAACCCGGCGGGGTCACCGCCCACCCCGACCACATGGCCGTGACCGCGGCCACCCGGGCCGCCTTCGGCGCCTATGTGGCCGCCCCCCGGCCGCGCGAGGCCCGCTTCTACTACTGGGGCGTGGCCGCCTCCGACATGGCCCGCTGGCGGGAGCTGGCCCGGGCCAGCGGCTTCGCCGTGCCGGGGGCGGACGACCCCTACGGCGGCCACGGCACCCCCGACAGCCAGTTCACCTGCGTGGTCGACGCCTTCGCGGTGGCCGAGCATGCCTACCGGGCCCTGTGCCAGCACGCGACCCAGGCCAGCGACCCCTGGTACCAGCTGCTCGCCCAGCGGGAGATCTGGCGGACGGTGTTCTCCCGTTCCCAGTTCGTCCGCGTCCACCCCGCCCCCCGGCCCGGCGACCCGATCGAGAGTTCGCTGGTGGAGGGCTTCACCGATGCCTGAGCCGTCGGCCGCGCCCAAGGTCGCCTTCAAGACCCTCGGCTGCCGGCTCAACCAGGCCGAGAGCGAGCACGCCCTGGAGGGCCTGGGGGCGCGCGGGTTCGACCTGGCCCACGCCGGCGAGACCCCCGACGTGGTCGTCATCAACACCTGCACGGTCACCGCCGAGTCGACCGCCTCCTCGCGCCGGCTCATCCGCAAGACCGCCGAGGCCAACCCCCAGGCGACCGTGGTCGTCACCGGCTGCTACGCCGTGGCCGACCCCGAGGGCGTGCGGGCCATCCCCGGGGTCGACCTGGTGGTCGACAACGACGGCAAGGACCGGCTGGCCGAGCTGGTCACGGCCGTGCCCAAGGTCCGGCGGCTGCCCCTGCTGACCCGCCCGGCCCCGACCGAGCGGCTGCGCACCCGGGTGGCCATCAAGGCCCAGACCGGCTGCGACGAGTGGTGCACCTTCTGCATCATCCCCCGCACCCGGGGGCCGCTGCGCTCCTATCCCGAGGAGCAGATCGTCGCCGACGTCCGCCGCCAGGTCGACCGGGGCGTCCGCGAGGTCGTCCTCACCGGCGTCCACCTGGGCAAGTACGGCGACGACCGGGGCGAGACCGACGCCCTGGCCCGCCTGGTCGACCGGCTCACGGCGATCGAGGGGCTGCTGCGGCTGCGACTCTCCAGCGTCCTGCCCGTGCAGGTCACCCCGGCCCTGGTGGCCCGGGTCCGCGACGACCCCAAGGTCTGCCGGCACCTGCACATCCCCCTCCAGGCCGGCGACGACCGGGTGCTGGAGGCCATGCACCGCCCCTACCGGATCGCCGAGTTCCTGGAGCGGGTCGAGCACGCCAAGGCCGAGATCCCCGGCCTGGGGCTGTCCACCGACGTGATCGTCGGGTTCCCGGGCGAGACCCGCCGGCAGTTCGAGGCCACCCTGGCCGTGGTCGAGCGGGTCGGGTTCTCCAAGCTGCACGTGTTCCGCTACTCCCAGCGGCCCGACACCCCGGCCGCGACCATGGCCGGGCAGGTCGAGGTGGCCGAGAAGAAGGCCAGGGCCCGGGAGCTGATCGCCCTCGGCAACGAGCTGCGCCGCCGCTTCCACGAGGACCACGTCGGCCGGACGATCTCGGTGCTGGTCGAGGCCGCGGACGACGGCCTGGCCGAGGGGACCAGCGACAACTACATCAAGGTCCGCTTCCCCGGCGGCCCCGACCTGGTCGACCAGGTGGTGCCCGTGCGAGGCTTGCGCGCCGACAACGAAGGGATGGAGGGGGTTCGGGGGGCTCAAGCCTAGCCCTCCGACCGGACAAGGAGATGACCGCCGCGTGAGCGATCCGGACTGCCTGTTCTGCAAGATCGTCAGCAAGGACGTGCCGGCCCACGTCGTCCTGGACCGCGACGACGTGCTCGCCTTCCGGGACGTCAACCCCCAGGCGCCGACCCACGTGCTGGTGATCCCCAAGGAGCACCTGACCAGCCTGGAGGCCGTCACCGACGGGCACGGCGACCTGCTGGCCAGCCTGGTCTCGGCGGCCAACGAGGTCGCCCGTGAGGACGGCGTCGGCGGGGCCTGGCGGCTGGTCACCAACATCGGCCGGGGGGCCGGCCAGTCGGTCGACCACCTGCACCTGCACGTGCTCGGCGGCCGCGGCTTCACCTGGCCACCCGGGTAGCCGGGCGTGGCCACCACCGCCCCCTACGGCGCCTGGGCGTCGCCGATCAGCGCCGAGCTGGTCGCCGCCGGCGGGGTCTCCCTGGACGAGGTCCGGGTCGCCGGCGACCACGTGTACTGGATCGAGGGCCGGCCCCTGGAGGGCGGCCGCCAGGTCGTGTGCCGGGCCCGGCCCGGCACCGAGGCGGGCGGGCCCGCTGCGGCCACCGCCAAGGCCGAAGACCTGGTCCCCGAAGGGTTCAACGCCCGCACCCGCGTCCACGAGTACGGCGGCGGCGCCTACGCCCTGGCCGGCGGCACGCTGTTCTTCAGCAACTTCGCCGACCAGCGCCTGTACCGCCTCGACCCCGGGGCCGGGGAGCCACGCCCGATCACGCCCGAGCCCCCGACCCCGGCCGCCCACCGCTACGCCGACGCCCAACCGGCCCCCGACGGCCGCCGGCTGGTCTGCGTGCGCGAGCGCCACGAGGGCGGCCAGGTCCACAACGAGCTGGTCGCCCTGCCGGTCGACGGCGGCGGCCCACCGGTGGTGCTGGCCGCCGGCCGCGACTTCTACGCCAGCCCGCGGGTCAGCCCCGACGGCCGCCGGCTGGCCTGGCTGGAGTGGGACCACCCCAACATGCCCTGGGACGGGACCGAGCTCAAGCTGGCCGACCTGGGCGCCGACGGGCTCGCCGGCGACCCGGTGCCCGTGGCCGGCGGGCCCGAGGAGTCGGTGTTCCAGCCCGAGTGGAGCCCGGACGGCGTCCTGCACCTGGCCAGCGACCGCAGCGGCTGGTGGAACCTGTACCGGGCCGGCCCCGCCGGGCTGGAGCCGCTGCACCCCGCCGAGGAGGAGTTCGGCCACCCCCAGTGGGTCTTCGGCCTGTCGACCTACGCGTTCCTGCCAGGGGGCCGGATCGCCTGCATCCACGGCCGCGGGCCCATGCTCCGCCTCGGCATCCTCGAGCCGGACGGCACCCTCCACGACCTGGACCTGCCGTTCAGCGCCTACCACCCGCCCCAGCTGCGGGCGGCCGGCGACCGGCTGGCCTGCCTGGCCGGCGGGCCGACCCGGGCCTCGGCCGTGGTCCTGGTCGACCCGGCCGGCAGCGAGCCCGAGGTGCTGCGCTCCAGCGAGGACCGCGACCTCGACCCCGGCTACCTGTCGGTGCCCGAGCCGGTCGAGTTCCCCACCGCCGGCGGGCGGACCGCCCACGCCCTCTACTACCCGCCGGCCAACCGGGACTTCCAGGGCCCGGCGGGGGAGCGGCCGCCGCTGGTCGTGGCCAGCCACGGCGGCCCCACCGCCGGCGTCTCCAGCGGCCTGCACATCGGCTACCAGTACTTCGCCAGCCGCGGGATCGCCGTGGTCGACGTCGACTACGGCGGCTCGACCGGCTACGGCCGCGCCTACCGCAAGCGGCTCGAAGGCGAGTGGGGGATCGTCGACGTCCAGGACTGCGTGGCCGCCGCCCACCACCTGGCCGGACGGGGCGACGTCGACCCGGCCCGCCTCGCCATCCGCGGCGGCAGCGCCGGCGGCTACACCACCCTGTGCGCCCTCACCTTCACCGACGAGTTCAGCGCCGGGGCCAGCTACTACGGGGTGGCCGACGCGGTCGCCCTGGCCACCGACACCCACAAGTTCGAGTCGCGGTACCTGGACCGCCTGATCGGCCCCTGGCCGGAGGCCGAGGCCCGGTACCGGGAACGGTCGCCGATCCACTTCACCGACCGCCTGTCGTGCCCGGTGATCCTCCTCCAGGGACTGGAGGACGCGGTCGTGCCCCCCTCCCAGGCCGAGATGATGGCCGCCGCCCTCGACGCCAAGGGCATCCCGTACGCCTACCTGCCGTTCGAGGGCGAGCAGCACGGCTTCCGCCAGGCCGCCCACATCCGCCGGGCCCTTGAGGCCGAGGTCTACTTCTACAGCCGGGTGTTCGGCTTCGACCTCGCCGACCCGGTCGAGCCGGTCCCCATCGCCCACCTGCGATCCGGGGCCGGCTAGGGGCGGGGGACCAGCCGGCTGTCCCGTCCGGTGGCCCCCGTGGCCCGGTAGAGGTCGCGGAGCAGGGCGATCTCGGCCCCGTGGTGGATGACCTCCCGGTTGATGTGGGCGATGAGCTCGGCCATGGGGTCCTCGGCGTAGGGGCCGCCCCTGGGGCCAAGGGGCCGTCGCAGCCCCTCGTCGTCCAGACCGGCGACGCCGTCGTGCCAGTGCCGGTAGGCCCGCTCCAGGAACGCCACCGCCTCGTCGGCGCCGCCCGGCAGGTCCGCCGGGACGTGGCGGGGGTCGAACATGTCGGCGTCGGCGGGCACGCTCCCGTCGCCGAAGAAGGCGCTGGCCCGGTTGGCCAGGCAGGTCGCGCCGACGTGGACGAGCCGCCAGGCGACGGTGGTCACCGGCGGCGGCGAAGGCGGCGGGGAGGCCTCGGGCCAGGCGCCGTCGAGCCGCCAGCGCCCGCCGGCGTCCCGGCGCAGGCACCAGCAGCCCTCGACCGGCTCCCAGAAGTACTCCTCGTCGGTCAGCCCCTCCAGGCGGGGCCGCAGGTGGACGTCCCAGTAGAACTCCAGCTGGCCGACCAGCAGCCGGCCCCAGTCGAGCTGCACCCCATGACTCCGATCCGTCGACCGTCCAGCACCCCGGATCCTATGCGGCCCCCTTGACAGCTCGCCGTGGCTTCCCGGCTCCGCGACCCACAGCTCGCTATACTCGGGAATCCGCCGGCCAGCGCCGGTCGGCCCATATCCACGTCCCCGGACGGAGGGGCACACGGCAAGCGTGCGGCAACCAACACAGGTCCAGGTCAAGGTGCTGGTCCCAGGGAACCACTCGATGGTCAGCCTCCTTGGAACCCGGGACGAGCTGCTGAAGCTGATCGAGGCCGCCTTCGAGAGCACCGTCTTCGTCCGCGGCAACGAGATCACCATCACCGGCGAGCAGACCGACGCCGAACGGGTCGCCCGGCTCTTCGAGGAGCTCATCACCCTGCTGGGGCGGGGCGACGCCCTCACCGCCGACACCGTCGGCCGCTCGATCGACATCATCCGCGGCGACGAGGACGGCGCCGCCCGCCCCTCCCAGGTCTTCGGCGACGCCGTCCTGACCACCCGCGGCCGCCCGATCAGGCCCAAGACCCTCGGCCAGAAGAAGTACGTCGACGCCATCCGCAAGAACACCGTGGTCTTCGGCATCGGCCCCGCCGGCACCGGCAAGACCTACCTGGCCATGGCCGTCGCCGTCCAGGCCCTCATGGCCAAGCAGGTCAACCGCCTGATCCTCACCCGCCCGGCCGTCGAGGCCGGCGAGAAGCTCGGCTACCTCCCCGGCACCCTCTCGGAGAAGATCGACCCCTACCTGCGCCCCCTCTACGACGCCCTCTACGAGATGATCGACGCCGAACAGATCGGCCGCATGATGGAACGCGGCACGATCGAAGTCGCCCCGCTGGCGTACATGCGGGGGAGGTCGCAGCCGTACGACCGCCAGGTGCTGACCCCTGACGGGTTCCGCCCGATCGGCGGCCTGCGGGTCGGCGACCTTGTGATCGGCTCCGACGGGCTGCCCACCCCGGTGCTGGGCGTCTATCCGCAAGGGCGCCGAGCGATCTTCCGCCTCAGCACCCAGGACGGGGCCTCGACCCTGTGCTGTGGTGAGCACCTGTGGGCCGTGGCGACCCGCGACGACCGACGACGAGGCAAACCGCTGCGCGTGCTCGAGACCCGCGAGATGCTAGGGCAGCTCAGGGCGGCGCACCACCACCGGTTCGAGCTGCCGCTGGTAACCCAGCCGGTCGAGCTCGGGCCCCAGCCGGTCCCGATGGACCCCTACGCCCTCGGCCTCCTGCTGGGCGACGGGTGCCTGACGACCTCCACGACCCCGTCGTTCACGACCGCCGACCCCGAGCTGGCCGTCGCCCTCGAGGCCGCCCTCGACGGCATCGAGCTGCGCCGCAAGACCGCGGTCGACTACGTGCTCCGCCACACTGCCGGACACCGCGGCGGGGTGATCGTGGCCAACCCGGTGACGGCGACCCTCCGGGAGCTCGGGCTTGCCGGGACCCGCTCGAACACCAAGTTCGTCCCCGAGCGGTACCTGCACAACAGCTCCGAGGTGCGGCTTGGGGTGCTCCAGGGACTGCTGGACAGCGACGGGGGACCGGTGACCCAGCGACAGCGGACCTGCCGCATCCAGTACGGGACGTCCTCGGCCCGCCTCCGGGACGACGTGGTCTTCCTGGTCCGGTCCCTGGGCGGGGTCGCCTACCGGCGGACCCGTCCCGCCGCCGGTCGCGAGCCCGGCAACGCCAGGGGTCGCGACGTGCACCACCGGTCCGACGTCTACGTCCTCGACATCCGGCTGCCCGAGGGGATCCAGCCGTTCCGCCTCGCCCGCAAGCAGTCGGCCTATGCGGCCGCCGGGGGCGGGCGGCCGATGCGGTTCGTTGACAGCGTCGAGCCCGCAGGCGAAGCCGAGACGCTCTGCATCCAGGTCGCGGCGGCCGACTCGCTGTACGTCACCGACGACTTCCTCGTCACCCACAACACCCTCAACGACTCGGCCATCGTGCTGGACGAGGCGCAGAACACCACGCCGGAGCAGATGAAGATGTTCCTGACGCGGTTGGGGTTCAACTCCAAGGCGGTGGTGACGGGGGACATCACCCAGATCGACCTGCCGTCAGGGCAGCACTCGGGGCTGAACGTGGTCCGGGAGATCCTGACCGGGATCGACGACCTGGCGTTCGTGTACCTGTCGAGCCGGGACGTGGTCCGGCACAAGATCGTGCAGGACATCGTCGAGGCCTACCGCCGCTACGACGAGGCGAGGGCGTAGTGGGCCCCGAACCTCCGCATCCGCGGAGTCTCGCGGGGCCGGGAGGCCGGGGATGAGTGTGTTCCTGGCCAACGAGCAGGCCGATTACCGGGTGGACGAGCCGGCGTTGGCCCGGCTGGCCCGGCTGGTGATGGACGCCGAAGGGGTCGAGGAGTCCGAGGTCTCGATGCTGCTGGTCGACCGGTCGGTCATGACCGACCTGAACGAGCGCTACATGGGCGAGGACCGGCCCACCGACGTGCTGGCGTTCCCGATCGACGGGCCGTCGCCGGCGTCGGGGCCCCCCGAGGGGCCCTCGGGGCCTCGCGGGTTCGCCGCCGACCGGCTGGGGGATCCCGGCGACGAGGACGCCCTGGAGGACGAGGAGGACGACGACGCCCCCTGGCTGCTCGGCGACATCGTGCTCTGCCCGGCGTACGCGGCCGAGCAGGCCACCCGCAACGGCCAGAGCCTGACCGCGGAGCTGGAGCTGCTGACCGTGCACGGCATCCTGCACCTGTGCGGGTTCGACCACGCCGACCCCGACGAGGAGCGGGCCATGCAGGCCCGCACCAACGAGCTGCTGGCCGCCTGGCGCGCCGGTGAGCGGCCATGAACGAGTTCACCCCGACCGACTTCTGGACGCTGCTGATCGTGGCCGCCCTGACCGGCTGCGCGGCCCTGCTGGCCATGGCCGAGACCAGCCTGACCCGGATGAGCCGGGCCCGGGCCATGCACCTCCAGGAGGAGCAGCGCCGCGGCGCCGCCCAGCTGCTGAGCCTGGTCGAGCAGCCGGCCCGCTTCCTCAACCTGGTCCTGCTGCTGCTGCTGGTGGTCCAGTTCACCGCCACCGCCCTGTTCACCTCGGTGATGGACCGGATCGTGGGCGGCGGCCTCGGCGTGGCCATCGCCGCCGTGGTCATGACCCTGATCACCTTCATCGGGGCCGAGGTCGCCCCCAAGACCTACGCCGTGCAGCACACCGACCGGGCCGCCCTGCGGATCGCCCCGTTCGTCTACCTGCTCGTCCGCCTCCCGGTCCTTGGCCCTCTGACCCGGCTGCTGATCGGGATCGGCAACGTGATCACCCCGGGCAAGGGCCTGAAGAGCGGCCCGTTCATCTCCGAGGACGAGATCAAGGCCATGGTCGACGAGGCCGAGCGCGACGAGGTCATCGAAGAGGAAGAGCGGGAGATGATCCACTCGATCTTCGAGTTCGGCGACACCATCGTCCGCGAGGTCATGGTCCCCCGGCCGGACATGGTCACCGTGCCCAACGACACCTCGCTCCAGGAGGTCCTGGAGCTGATCCTGCGCACCGGCTACTCCCGCATCCCCGTGTACGAGGGCACGGTCGACGAGGTCGCCGGGCTCGCCTACGCCAAGGACGTGCTCCGGCGCCTGCACGACGGCCAGGCCGACAAGCCCCTGGCCGACATCCTCCGCCCGGCCCTGTTCATGCCCGAGTCGATGCGGGCCGCCGACTGCCTGCGCGAGATGCGCAAGCGCAACAGCCACATGGTGATCGTGATCGACGAGTACGGCGGCACCTCGGGCCTGGTCACCCTGGAGGACCTGCTGGAGGAG
>DASZON010000396.1:0-1539 GCA_035550755.1 Actinomycetota bacterium
GGTGGGACGAGGGCGAGGGCTTCGACCGCCGCCTGCGCGAGGTCCTCGACAAGACCTCCCGGGTGCTGCGCCGGGCCCAGCTCACCGAGGCCCAGCTGCGCGAGTGCGCGGCCATCCTCGACGACGCCTTCGAGCGCATCCGCCAGACCCTCAAGACCACCGACGACGCCCACCACGACCGCCAGGAGCGGACATGACATCGACCGGCGCGGCCATCGAGGCCCGCGACCTCACCAAGACCTACGGCAAGGACGTCCGGGCCCTGGACGGGCTCGGGTTCTCGGTCGAGGCCGGCACGGTCTTCGGCCTGCTCGGCCCCAACGGCGCCGGCAAGTCGACCACGGTCAAGATCCTCACCACCCTGTCCCTGCCCGACAGCGGCTCGGCCCGGGTGGCCGGCATCGACGTGCTGGCCGAGCCCGACCGGGTGCGCCGGACCATCGGCCTGGTCGGCCAGCGCTCCGGGGTCGACCTGGAGGCCACCGGGCGCGAGAACCTGACCCTCCAGGGACAGGTCTACGGCCTGCGCGGGGCCGAGCTGCGGACCCGGGTGGGGGAGCTGCTGGAGCGGTTCGGGCTGGCCGAGGCGGCCGACCGGGTCGCCCGTGGCTACTCCGGGGGCATGCAGCGGCGCCTCGACATCGCCATGGGGCTGATCCACCGGCCCCAGGTGCTGTTCCTTGACGAGCCCACCACCGGGCTCGACCCCGAGGTCCGGGCCGGCATGTGGGCCGAGATCGCCCACCTGTCGGCCGGCGAGGGCCTGACCATCCTGCTCACCACCCACTACCTGGAGGAGGCCGACCGGCTGGCCGGGCGGCTGGCGATCGTCGACCGCGGCCGGGTGGTGGCCGAGGGCAGCCCGGGCGAGCTCAAGGGCGAGCTGCGCGGCGACGCCATCCACGTCGAGCTGGGCGACCCCGAGGCCGACGGCCGGGCCAGCGCCGCCCTCGACCGCGTGGCCGGCGTCTGGGAGGTGGCGGTCGAGGGCCGCTCCCTGCGGGCCCGCACCGGCGACGGCTCGGCGGCCGTCCCGGCCGTGCTCCAGGCGCTCGAGGCCGGCGGGGTCCGGGTCGCCTCGGTGACCATCGCCAGCCCCTCGCTCGACGACGTCTACCTGCGCCACACCGGCCGCAGCTTCACCCGGGTGGCCGAGGAGGTCTCCCGATGAGTGCCACCTTGACCCATTCCTGGTTCATGACCACGCGCCACCTGCGCAACCTGGCCCGCCAGCCCTGGTGGATCGCGATCACCCTGGTCCAGCCGATGATCTGGCTGCTGCTGTTCGGGGCCGTGTTCAAGGCCACGGCCGACATCCCCGGGTTCGCGGCCGACTCCTACATCGACTACCTGACCCCGGGGATCGTGGTCATGACCGGCGCCTTCGCGGGCGGCTGGGCCGGCATGGGCGTGATCGAGGACCTCAACCGGGGCGTGGTCGACCGGTTCCTGGTCTCCCCGGTGGCCCGCCAGGCCCTCATCACCGGGCGGCTGGTGCAGCTGGCGATCGTGTCGGTGCTCCAGTCGGCGATCGTCATC
>DASZON010000397.1:0-1790 GCA_035550755.1 Actinomycetota bacterium
GGACCGGGTCGGCGAGGCGGCCCTGGACCACCCGGACGAACCCGGCCTCGCCGGCGTCGCCGTCCTTCATGGTGTGGACCACCGGGCAGTCGTACCACTGGGCCCGTCCGGCCAGGTGCCGCTCGGCCGCGCTCTGCCAGGTGGCCAGCTCGGGCCGGTCGCGGTCGCGGCGGGCCGCCGCCTCGGTGTCGTAGCGCAGGGCCAGGACCAGCTCGCCGCCCTCGCCGACCCCGGCGGTCAGCCGCTGCCAGCCGAGCCCGCCGGCGCCGAGCTCACGGCCCCAGCGGGCGACCTCGGCCAGGGTGGCCGCGCTGTCGTAGACCTGCCCGCGCAGAATCCGGATGAACACCGCACCAACCCCCCCGAGTTCGACCGAGCGCTCAGCCTAACCCGCTCGCCCGGCCGTCTCAATCTCGGGGGTACGGCGGGCACGCTCCTCGCGGCGCATGCGCAGGCCGACCACGCCCAGGGCGACCGCGAAGGCGACCGAGACCAGGGCGAGCAGGCTGTGGACGGTCTTGAAGGCGGCGTCGTGGGCGGGGTCGCCGAGGATGTTCCAGATGCGGGTCACCCACACCCAGATGGTCCAGGCGGCCGCGGCCAGCAGCAGAGTCGAGCGGGCACGAAGGGTACGCATGGGCTGATCCTACGGCGCCGGCGCCGATCCCGCCGGGGCCCGGGTGGGCTCGTCGAGGCCGAGGGTGCGGGCGATGTTGGTCTTGAGGATCTCGCTGGTGCCCTCGTACAGGCGCATGGCCCGCACGAACCGGGCCCAGCGCTCCACGCCCATCTCGGTCATGTAGCCGTTGCCGCCGAACACCTGGATGGCCCGGTCGGCGACCCGGCCGACCATCTCGGTGGCCACGTACTTGGCCATGGCCGCCTCCTGGCGGCCGTCGGCGCCGGCGTCGAGCCGGGCCGCCAGGTCGTAGACGAGCAGCCGGGCCTGGGTCAGCTCGGCCAGGGTGTCGACGACCATCCCCTGCACGTACTGGTTGGCCCCGATGCGCCGCCCGAACGCCTCCCGCACCTTGGCGTACTCGAGCATCCGCTCGTACAGGTGCTGGGCGACCCCCACGGCCATGGCCGCGATCGACACCCGGCCGCCGTTGATCCAGCGCATGGCCGAGTAGAAGCCGTAGCCCTGCTTGCCGAGCAGGGCGTCGGAGCCGACCCGGCAGTCGGTGAAGACCAGTTCGGCCTGGTGCTCGTCGTACATGGTCCGCTGGCGCCGGCCGACCTCGAAGCCGGGACTGTCGGTGTCGACCAGGAAGCAGCTGATACCGCCGCGGGCCCCCTTGCCGGGGTCGGTGACGGCGAACAGGATCACGTAGTCGGCCTCGGCCCCGTGGGTGATGAAGTGCTTGCGGCCGTTGATGACCCAGCCGCCGTCGACCTGCTCGGCCCGGGTGCGGATCCGGGTCGCGTCCGAGCCGGCGTCGGGCTCGCTCAGGGCGAAGCAGGCCTCGCGCTCGGCCCGCATGGTCGGCTGCAGGTAGCGCTCCTGCTGGGAGGGCGTGCCGTCGAGCAGGATCGGGGTCGGCCCCTCGACGCTGGGCAGGATCCCGCCGGGCATGGCCAGCAGCAGCCCGTGGCGCATGCACTCCTCGACGCACAGGACCAGCCCCAGGTAGCCGACGCCGCCACCACCGGCCTCCTCGGGCATGAACAGCGAGTACCACCCCTCGGCGGCCGAGCGCTTGCGCAGGGCCCGCTTCTCCTCCTCGAGGGCGGCGAAGGTCCCGGTCTCGGTGATCTCCTGGGCGTACTGGGCTTCCTTGGGGGCGATC
>DASZON010000398.1:0-10295 GCA_035550755.1 Actinomycetota bacterium
GGCGAGGCGCTGGCCGCCGAGCTGCGGGCCGCCGGGGCCGAGGCGCTGTTCGTCCAGGCCGACGTGGCCGACGTCGCCCAGGCCCAGGGCTCGGTGGCGGCCGTGGTGGCCGAGCTGGGCCGGGTCGACTGCCTGGTCAACGCGGCCGGGCTGACCGCCCGGGGCAGCCTGCTGGACACCACCCCGGAGCTGTTCGACGCCCACGTCGCGGTCAACCTGCGGGCGCCGTTCTTCCTGATGCAGTCGGCGGTCAAGGACATGGTGGCCCGCAAGGCGCCCGGCACCATCGTCAACGTCATCTCCTCCTCCGAGCTGGGCGGTCAGGCCTACCTGGCCCCCTACGTCGCGGCCAAGGCGGGCCTGGCCGGGCTGACCCGCAACGCCGCCCACGCCCACCGCTGGGACCGCATCCGCATCAACGGCCTCGACATCGGCTGGACCGAGACCGAGGGCGAGGACGCCACCCAGCGCACCTTCCATGCCGCCGACGACGCCTGGCGGGAGCGGGCGGCGGCGTCCCTCCCCATGGGCAAGCTCGGCCAGGTCGACGAGATCGCCGACTTCGTCGTCTTCCTGCTGTCGGACCGCAGCGGGGTCGTCACCGGATCGGTCATCGACTGGGACCAGAACGTCTACGGCGGGCTGGACTGAAAGGAGGCTGCAGCATGCGTCTCGGCCTGATCGGGCTGGGCAGGATCGGCGCGTTCCACGCCCAGACCCTCACCGACCTGCCGGTGGTGGACTCGCTGGTCGTCACCGACGCCGTCCCGGCCCTCGCCGCCGAGGTCGCCGACCGGCTCGGCGCCGAGGCCGCCCCCTCGCCGGAGGCGCTGCTGGCCGCGGGGGTGGACGGCGTGGTGGTGGCGGCGGCGACCGACGCCCACCCGGCGCTCATCCAGGCCGGCGTCGAGGCCGGCCTGCCGGTGTTCTGCGAGAAGCCGGTCGCCCGGGCCATGGCCGACGGCGTCGAGGTGCGGCGGCGGGTCGAGGCGGCCTGCGTCCCGGTGCAGATCGGCTACCAGCGTCGCTTCGACGCCGGCTACCAGGCGGCCCGCGCCGCCGTGGCCGGCGGCGAGCTCGGCTGGCTGCACACGGTGCGAGCGACCACCATGGACCCGGCGCCGCCCCCGGCGGCCTATGTGGCCGCCTCCGGGGGCATCTTCCGCGACTGCAGCGTCCACGACTTCGACATCATCCGCTGGGTGACCGGCCGCGAGGTCGTCGAGGTCTACGCCACCGGCGCCAACCGCGGTGACGAGCTGTTCGCGGAGGCCGGCGACGTCGACACCTCGGCGGCCATCCTCACCCTGGACGACGGTACCCTGGTCATGGTGTCCAACAGCCGCTACAACCCGCGCGGCCACGACGTGCGCCTGGAGCTGCACGGCTCCAGGGACAGCATCGCCGTCGGCCTCGAGGACCGCCTGCCGATCCGCTCGGTCGAGGCGGGGGTGCGCTTCCCCGCCGGGAAGCCCTGGGACTTCTTCATGGACCGGTTCCTGCCCGCCTACCGGGCCGAGCTCCAGGCCTTCGCCGAGGTCGTCGCGGGGAGCCGCCCGTCGCCGTGCACGGTCGCCGACGCCCTGGAGGCCGGCTGGATCGCCGAGGCCTGCACCACGTCCCTGCAGCAGCACCGACCGGTGCGGATGGAAGAGGTGCGCAGATGACCACCAAGCCGCCCGCCGAGACCAGGATCGCCGGCGCCCCCATCTCCTGGGGCGTGTGCGAGGTCCCCGGGTGGGGCTACCAGCTCGGTCCCGACCGGGTCCTGGCCGAGATGCGCGAGGTCGGCCTGGCCGCGACCGAGTTCGGTCCCGACGGGTTCCTGCCCGCCCGGCCCGACGCCATGACCCGGGTCCTCGACCACCACGGACTGCAGGCGGTCGGCGGGTTCACCCCCCTGCTCCTGCATGTCGCCGCCCACGACCCCGTGCCCGAGGTCGAACGCCTCCTCCAGGGCTACGACGCCGCCGGCGCCGGCGTGCTGGTGCTGTCGGCGGTCACCGGCGCCGCCGGCTACGACAGCCGGCCGGTGCTGGACGACGACGGCTGGCGGGTGCTGCTCGCCAACCTCGACCGGCTGGCCGAGCTGGCCCGGCAGCGGGGCGTCCGGGCGGTGCTGCATCCGCACGTCGGCACCATGGTCGAGACCGGCGAGGAGGTGCGGCAGGTCCTGGACGGCTCCTCGATCTCGCTGTGCCTGGACACCGGCCACCTCCTCATCGGCGGCACCGACCCGGCCGCGCTGGCCGCCCAGGCGCCCGAGCGGGTCGCCCACGTCCATTTCAAGGACGTCGACGCCCGCCTGGCCCGGCGGGTCCAGGACGGCCGGCTGACCTACACCGACGGGGTCCGTGACGGCATGTACCGTCCGCTGGGGTCGGGCGACGTGGACGTGCCGGCGATCGTCGGGTCCCTGCGGGCGCGCGGCTACGACGGCTGGTACGTGCTCGAGCAGGACACGATCCTGACCGGGGAGCCACACGGCGATGGCCCGGTCGCCGACGTCCGGGCCAGCGCCGAGTTCCTGCGCTCGGTCCTCCGCGCGACCCGGGAGCGCGGCTGACCCGGCGTCCGGCCCGGCTGACATACTGCACCGGCGACCCGACCAGCGTCCCGCGGCGACGCCAGCACTGGGAGACACCGTGTGCGCAACCGTTCTCACCATGTCCGTGTCCCTCGACGGGTTCATTGCCGGGCCGAACGCGGGGCCCGGCAACGGGCTCGGCGACGGGGGGCACCGCCTGCACGAGTGGTTCCTCATGGACGCCGACGCCGACCACAAGGGGGTCGCCGCCCGTCTGACGGGCGTCAACCGCACGGTCGTCGACGAGCTGATGGCCACCGGGGCGGTGGTCGCCGGCCGCGGGACCTTCGAGCCGGCCGGCGGCTGGGGCGGCGATCACCACGACGGCGTCCCGATCTTCGTCGTCGCCCGCCACGCACCCGGCATCGACATCTCGCGGTGGCCGCTGGTCACCTACGTGGACGACGTCACGATCGCCATGGCCCAGGCCAGGGAGGCCGCGGGCGACAAGAACGTGCTCGTCCACGGCGCCGGAACCGCACAGCTGGCGCTTGCCGCCGGCGTCCTCGACGAGCTCGAGCTCCATGTCGTCCCGGTGCTCCTCGGCCAGGGCCGCCGTCTGTTCGAGGGCCTCGCTCCCGAGCACATCGAACTGGAGCGCACCCGGGTCCTCGAGGGAGAGGCCGGTGTCACCCACCTGCACTACCGGGTCCAGCACTGAGGTCAGCGGTCCCCCACGTCGGGTGACGGACGGCCGGCCGTCGCCCCGGGGGGTTGGGGCGCGGGGGGTGGTCCTGGGGGGGGCGGCCCCGATTCTCCCTCGATGTCGACGTGGGGGAGCAGCCGGGACAGCCAGCCGGGGAGCCACCAGACGGCGCGCCCCAACAGCGTCAGCATGGCCGGCGCCAGGGACAGGACCATGGCGGAGGCGAGCAGCACCGCGACCGACAGCCCCACCCCGAACTGCTTGATCGTCGGGTCGCCGTTGAGGATGAAGCTGCCGAACACCGAGATCATGATGATCGCCGCCGCCGCGATCACCTTGGCGCTGGAGGCCACGCCCGAGCGGACGGCCTGGCGAGGAGCCTCGCCGGCGCCGTGGTGCTGGGCGATCTGGCTGACCAGGAACACCTCGTAGTCCATGGACAGCCCGAACAGGACCGCGAACATCATCAAGGGTACGTAGCTGGCGATCGGCACGGTGTCATACGGGGTCGAGAGGCCGACCAGGCCCTCCCCCCAGCCCCACTGGAAGGTCGCCACCAGGACGCCGAAGGCGGCGCCGACGCAGAGCAGGTTGGTGGCGGCCGCCTGCACGGGGATCAGCAGCGAGCGGAAGGCGGTCAGCAGCAGCAGGGTGCTGAGGGCGAGCACGACCAGGATCAGCTCGGGCAGCTTGGAGGAGATCTTGCTGGCCAGGTCGACGTTGGCGGCCGTCACCCCGCCGACGTAGGCGGTGATGCCGCCCTCGTCGGTGGCCGGGGGGACGACCGAGGTCCGCATCACGGTGACCAGCTCGGCCGTCTTGGGGTCGGCCGGCCGGGTCGTGGGGATCACGGTGAAGGTGGCCGCGTCACCGCTCTTGTTGATGGTGGGGGGCGAGACCAGCTGGACCGCCGGGGTGGCCATGGCGTCCTGGAGCTTCACCAGCCGCGGGTCGGTGCCGCGGGGGTCGCCGCCGGCCTTGGTCAGCATGTCGGTGAGCTCCTGCTTGAGCTTCTCGGTCTGCTGCTTCTCCTCCTCCGCCTGCTGCTGCTGCTGCTTGAGGGAGTTGGCCTGCGCCTGCAGGGCGCTGGCCTGCCGCTGCAGGGAGGCGCCCTCGGCCCTCAGCTGGTCGGCCTGGCGCCGCAGGGCCGCGCCCTGGGCGCTGAGCGCGGCCGCCCGTCGCCGCAACACGGCCGCCTGGGCGGCCAGCGCGCGGGCCTGCCGGAGCAGCGGGGCGGCCTGCCGGGCCAGCTGGGCGGCCTGCCGGGCCAGGGCGGCCGCCTGGCGCCGGACCTGCGCCGACTGGCGGGCCAGGGCGGCCGCCTGCCGCCGCAGCGACCGGAGCTGCGCCTTCTTGGCCGCCAGGGCCCTCTGGGTCGCGGCCAGGTCGGCCTGGGAGGCGGCGAGCGCCCGCTGGGCGCCCTTGCAGGCCCTCGACTGCGGGTCGGTGCCGCAGAACCGCGCGACCGACCTGGTCAGCACCCGGATCCGGACGCGGTCCCGGCCCGCCCGGACGGTCAACTGGGCCTGCGCCCGGAGGTTGGCCCGGATGGCCGCCGCGAGGGCGAGGGCCTGCTGGCGGTTCCGCACGCTCTGCTGGTGGAGCTGGCGCTTCTCCACCTGGAGCTGCTTCGCCTGCCGCTCCAGCGGCGCCAGCTGGCGCTGGAGGGCGGCCTGCTGGGCCCGGAGCTGGGCCGCCTGGCGCTGGAGGGCGGCCTGCTGGCCCAGCAGCTGCGCCTGCTCCTGCTGGAGCTGGGCCTTCTGGGCCAGGAGGCTCGCCTGCTGGCGCTGCAGCGACGCCTGCTGGGCCTTGAGCGAGTTGGCCTCGGCCGTCAGCGTCTTCTGCTTGCGTTCCAGGTCGGCCTGGTTCGCCTTGGCCTCGTTGTACTTGTCCGTGTAGTCCTTGCTGGGCGCAGCCGGCGGCTGCAGCTCGGTCGCGGTCAGCAGGGGACCGTTGTAGCCGGGCCCGTACTTGGCGGCCAGGAGGTCGAAGGCCTGGCGCTCGGTGGTGCCGGTCGGCGAGGCGGCGATGTCCTCCTGGCCCAGGCGCAGCGAGAACATGGGGACGATCAGGGGGACGAGGATGGCCAGCGCGACCAGGCTCACGATCAGCGGGTGGGCCGTGGCGGTGCCCGCCCACCGGCTCCAGAAGGTGGCGGCGCCGGGCCGGGACCGGGGTCGGAGCACGGCCGGCAGCTTGCCCCCGGACAGGTGCCGCCCGGCCAGCGACAGCATCGCCGGCAGGAGCGTGACGGCCGCGAGCACGGCCGCGGCCACGGCGACCGCGCTGGCGTAGCCGAGGGAGGCCACCAGCGGGATGTCCGCCACCCACAGCGACAGCAGGGCGATGATCACGGTGCCGCCGGCGAACACGATGGCGGAGCCGGAGGTGGCGACGGCCCGGGCGATCGACTCGTGCCGCTCGACCCCCTTGGCCAGCTGGGCGCGATGCTTGGTGACCAGGAACAGCGCGTAGTCGATGCCCACGCCCAGGCCGATCATGGTGGCCAGCGTCGGCCCGACCGCGGGGATGTTCACGACGTGGCCGAGCAGGCCGATAAGGCCGAGGGCGGTGGCCAGGCCGAGCACGGCGGCGACGATGGGCATGCCCATCGCCACCAGGCTGCCGAAGGTGAGGGCCAGGATCACCATGGCGGCGAGCAGGCCGATGACCTCGCTGCTCTCGGTCGGTGACCTGGACAGGACGCTGCCGAGGTTGCCGCCGGCGCTGACGCCGACGCCGGCCTTGCGGGCGGGCGCGGTGGTGTCGAGGACGCGGTTGGCGATCTCCTCGGTGACCTCGCCGTTGGGAATGTCCAGCAGGACCGGGGTGAACGCGGTCGTCCCGTCCTTGCTCACCAGGCCCGAGGCGGAGTTGGCGAACGGGTCCGGCGCCGAGGCGACGTGCGGCGCCTTGGCCAGCGCCTTGTACGAGGCCTCGACCGCCTGCTGGTTCGCCTTGTCGGTGATCTTGCCCTTGGTGACGTGGAAGACGACCGGGCTGCTGCCGTTCTGCTGGGGCGGGAACCGGCTGGCGAGCAGGTCGGTCGCCTGCTGGCTCTGGGTCCCGGGCAGGCTCAGGTCGTTGCTGGTCTCGGCCCCGACGCTCCAGACCACCAGCCGGACCACGACGACCAGGCCGAGCCAGACCGCGACGACCAGGAGCGCGCGGTTGGCACAGCGACGACCAAGCCGGTAGAGCACCCCGGCCATCCAGGCAACCTTTCCCCCGACCCGGACCTGCGGAGGCGCATGCGGTCCGGGCACCAAACCAAGCGAACCATCGTTGCGTCCTGGGCGTCAACCGGCCTGGGTCGGCCTTCGGGGTACTCACGCCGCTCGCCAGCCGTTAGGATTTGGCCGGAATAATCCCTGGGCTGGGGGAATGCGCCGAACGTCGTGATAGTGGCGCCCGGGCGGAAGGTTGGTGGCTCATGCGGGGACGGCGTCGGCGCGGTCGCGGCAGGCTCGGCACGGCGGTGGTGGTCCTGGGGCTGGTCGTCGGGGCGCTGGTCGCGGCCCCGGCGCCCCGGGCGGCGGCGCAGCCGGCGGCGGCGCCGGACGGGCCGGGCGCGCTGTCCCACTTCGACCTGGCCCGCAAGGACTGCCTGGGGACCGCGCGCAACCGGACCTCCAAGGTCTGGTACACGGTGGCCAACGGGGTCCTCAGCGACGTCTACTACCCCACCGTCGACACCACCAACGTCGAGACCCTCCAGTACGTGGTCACCGACGGCGCCACCTTCACCGACCTCCAGACCCGCGACACCAGCTACCGCGTCACCCCGCTCGACCCCACCGGGATGAGCTGCCGGGTCACCACCACCGCCGACAGTGGCCGCTACCGGATCGTCACCGACTACGTCACCGACCCGGCCCGCGACGCCCTGCTGCTGCGGGTGCGGTTCCAGCCCCTGGTCGCCGGGGACCTGCGCCTGTACCTGCGCTTCGACCCGACGGTGAACGGCAACGGCGGCGGCGGGAACGGCAACGGCGGCGCCGACGGCGGCACCGTCGACACCTCCAGCGGACACCCGGTGCCGGTCGCCTCCGACCCGGTGACCGCCACCAACGCCGCCAACCGCGACTACGCCCGGCCGGTCCACGTCGCCCTCGACGCCTCCACCCCGTTCACCGAGGTCAGCAACGGCTTCGCCGGCGCCGCCAGCGACGGGCTGACCCAGCTCGACCACGACCACGCCCTCACCGCCACCTACGGCCAGGCGGTCCGGGGCAACCTGGTCCAGACGGCCCGGGTCGACCTGGCCGCCGGCAACGACCTCACCCTCGCCCTCGGCTTCGGGACCAGCCAGGGCGAGGCCGTGGCCACCGCCGGGGCGGCGCTGCGGGGCGGGTTCGGCCGCGCGCTGGTCCGCTACGCCGCCGGCTGGGTCGGTTACGACGCCGGGCTGGTCCCGCCGCCGGCCCGCTTCCCCGGGCTGGACGCGGCCACCGCCCGCGAGCTGGCCCGCGTGTACTACCTCAGCGCCAACGTGCTCAAGGCCTCCGAGGACAAGACCTTCCCCGGGGCGGTGGTGGCCAGCCTGGCCTCGCCGTGGGGGCAGGCGGTCTCGGCCGGCGACCCCAACAACACCTACTTCGGCTCCTACCGCGAGGTGTTCGCCCGCGACCTGTACGAGACCTTCACCGGGCTGCTGCTGGACGGCGACCGCGCCACCGCCCGCGACACGGTGCGGTTCCTGTTCGAGCGCCAGCAGCTCGCCGACGGCTCGATGCCCCGCAACAGCCTGGTCAACGGCAAGCTGGCCCCCGACAGCTTCGGCGTCCAGCTCGACGAGGTCACCTACCCCATCCTGATGGCCACCCAGGCCGGGCTGACCGACCGGGCCTTCTACCGCGACCACATCAAGCGGGCGGCCGACTTCGCCATCAGCCACGGGCCCAGCTTCGGCTCCGAGCGCTGGGAGGAGCAGGGCGGCTACTCGCCGTCGACCATCGCGGCCGAGATCGCCGGCCTGGTCGCCGCGGCCGACATCGCCCAGGCGAACGGCGACCGCGCCTCGGCCCGCGTGTACCGGGGGGTGGCCGACGACTTCCAGCGCTCGGTCAAGGGCTGGACCGTCACCAGCAACGGCCCCAAGAGCCCCGACCCCTACTTCATCCGGCTCTCCAAGACCGGCGACCCCAACGCCGCCATCACCTACAACGTCGGTAACGGCGGGCCCACCCTCGACCAGCGCGCGGTGATCGACGCCGGCTTCCTCGAGCTGCCCCGCCTCGGCATCCTCGGAGCCGACGACCCGGACGTGGCCCGCTCCCTGGCGGTGGTCGACGCCGACATCCGGCGGGACACCGCCAGCGGCCCCGGCTGGCACCGCTACACCGGTGACGGCTACGGCGACCGGGACAGCGACGGCCGCCCCTGGGCGCCGACCGGCCAGGGCACCGGCCACCTGTGGCCGGTGCTGGCCGGCGAGCGGGCCGAGCACCACATCGCCCTCGGCGACCGCGCCGCCGCGGCGGGGCTGGCCGACGCCATGCGGCGCTTCGCCTCCGGCTTCGGCCTCATCCCCGAGCAGGGCTGGGAGAACCCGGACCTGGCGCCCTCGCCCTTCGGCACCCCGCCGGAGGAGGCCTCGATCGGCTTCGTCAACGGCAAGCCGGTCGGGTCGGCGTCGCCGCTCACCTGGTCGGCGGCCCAGTACGTCCGCCTGGTCCGCAACCTCGCCGCCGGCCGGCTGCTGGAGCAGCCCACCAGCACCACCCGCCGGTACGTGACCAACCGCCAGCAGGCCACCACCCTGACCGTAGCCGAGCCGCCCGACCGGACGCCGGTGAGCGCCTCGCCGGTCACCGTGCGCGGCACCTCGACGCCGGGCAACACCGTCGACGTGTCCGCCACCAACACCGACGCCAACTCGGCCAACACCGTGGTCACCACCACCGCCGCGGCCGACGGGAGCTGGGGCGTGCAGGTGCCGGTCGAGGGCGGGACGATCGTGCTCGACGTGGTCGCCACCAGCCCGAAGGGGGCCACGGCCCACGTCCAGCGGACCGTGGTCTTCGACGTCACCCCGGGCCAGGTGCTGCTGGACGTCACCGACCCGGACGGCGACGACAACGGACCCGGGAACTACGCCTATCCCACCTCGGCCAACTTCCGGCCCGGCGCCTACGACATCCAGCGGTTCCAGGTCCTCGACGACGGCACCGACGTGATCTTCCGCCTCCAGACCCGCGACCTGAGCCCGACCTTCGGCAGCCCCCTGGGAGCGCAGCTGGTCGACGTCTACGTCCACGACCCGGCCGCCGCCACCACCTCGACCGAGGCGTCGTTCCCGCAGCGGAACTACGGGATCGCCGGCGGCTCGGCCTGGAGCCGGCTGATCGAGGTGCAGGGCTTCGGCCAGCGCTACGTCGACCCGGGCGGCGCCTCGCTGGGCACCGTCACCATCCGGGCCAACGAGATCTCGCGGTTCATCACCTTCAGCGTGCCCAGGTCCAGCCTCGGCCAGCCCGGTCCCGGCTGGGGCTTCACGGTCGTGCTGACCGGCCAGGACGGCTTCAGCCCTGACCAGGCCAGAGGGTTCGCCCCGACCCCGCAGGAGTTCCAGTTCGGCGTCTGCGCCACCGCCTCCGCCGATCCCCACTGCACCGTGGACCCCGCCACCGTCCCCAAGGCGATGGACGTCATCACCCCGGCCGGGGTGGCCCAGTCCGAGGAGCTCGACTACACGGTCAACCAGCCCGTGACCATCCAGGGTGTGGTCATCCCGGCCTGAGCCCGCCGGCCCAAGCTCATCCGCAACGGATGATGCCCGGGACCACGCCCGGTGCCAGGGTTGCTCCGACGGTGCATCCGGCCCCGCCGCGACGGGCGGCCAGGCCGAGCTGAGAGGGAGGACCTCAGATGACCGAGGACGCGTCGCGCTACCCGAGCCGGAAGACCAGCAGCGCGGGAGTCGGCTTCACGATCTTCGCCGCCGTGATGATGATCATGGTGGGCGCCTGGCAGGCGCTGCAGGGCCTGATCGGCATCTTCGAGAACGAGTTCTACGTCGCCACCCGCAACTACCTGTTCCAGTTCGACGCCACCACCTGG
>DASZON010000399.1:0-3674 GCA_035550755.1 Actinomycetota bacterium
ATCCAGCTGCTGATCGCCGGCAAGGCCCACCCGGCCGACGAGGGCGGCAAGTCGCTGATCGCCGACTTCGCCCGCTTCGCCGCCCAGGCCAAGGTCCGGCACCGGGTCGCGTTCCTGCCCGACTACGACATGGCCATGGCCAGGACCCTGGTCGCCGGGTCCGACGTCTGGCTCAACAACCCCCTGCGGCCCTACGAGGCGTGCGGCACCAGCGGGATGAAGGCCGCCCTCAACGGCTGCCTCAACCTGTCCATCCGCGACGGCTGGTGGGACGAGCTCTACGACGGCCAGAACGGCTGGGCGATCCCCTCGGCCGACGACCCGACCATCGAGCCCGGTCGCCGCGACCAGCTCGAGGCCGCGTCCATCTACGACCTGCTCGAGCACGAGGTCCTGCCGCTGTTCTACGACCGCCAGGACGGGCTGCCCAGGGGCTGGATCGCGATGATCAAGCACAACCTGGTCTCGCTCGGGCCGGCCATCCTGGCCAGCCGCATGGTCCGCGACTACACCGAGGGCTACTACCTGCCCGCGGCCGCGACCTCGCGCCGCCTGGCCGGCGACGACTTCGCCGCCTCCCGGGAGCTGGCCTCCTGGAAGCGCCACATCGCCGGCGCCTGGCCGGGGGTGTCGGTCCGCCGGGTCGAGAACGGCATCAAGGAGCGCCTGCTGGGGGCCCGCTTCACCGTGCGTGCCTTCGTCGCGCTGGGCGACCTCGACCCCGGCGAGGTCGAGGTCCAGGTCGCCTACGGCCGCGTCGACGACGCCGACGAGCTCCCCCAGGTCGAGCTGACCACCCTCAAGCAGAACGGCCAGCGCACCCCCGACGGCTGGACCTTCGAAGGCGAGGTCCCCCTCGCCACCCCGGGCGCCTTCGGCTACACCGTCCGGGTCGTCCCCCGCCACGTCGGCCTGGTCAGCGCCCCCGAGCTCGGCCTGGTCGCCTGGGCCTGACCGGGTCAGCCGCCGACGTTGCGGGTGCCGCCGATGTCGCCGGTCTCGGCTTCGAGCAGGACCCGGAGCAGGAGCACGACCCAGGTCCGGTAGGGGCGCCAGGCCTCGGCGCGCTCCTCCAGCCACTCCAGGTCGGGGGGCTCGTCGAGGCCGTAGGCGATCGCGGCCCCGCGGGCCAGGCGGGGTTCGTGCAGGGGCATGTGGTCGGGGTCGGCGGCCCCGCGGAGCAGGACCAGCTCGGCCGAGAAGTTCCCGATCCCGGGGAGCTGCTTCAGCTCCTTGAGCGCCTGCTCCCTGGGGAGCCCCCGCAGCCAGGCCCCGTCCAGCCGGCCCTCCATCGCCTCCACGCCGAGCGCGCGGAGGTTCTCGACCTTGCGCGCGGACAGCCCGCGGAAGCCCTCGAGGTCCGCGAGCCGGCCCGGCCCGGGGAAGGCGTGGCGCTGGTCGCCGTGGATGTCGACCGCCTCGCCCAGCTCGTCGGCCATGCGCTGCTTGATCCGGGCCGCCTGGACGATCTGGATCCGGTGCCCGATCAGGGCCCACGCCGCCGCCTCGTACGGGGAGAAGAACCCGACCGGCCGCAGCCCCGGCCAGCGCGCCTGCAGCCCGCCGACCACCGGGTCCCGCCGCCCGACCTCGGGGAACCCGCGCCCGTCGACGTCCAGCGACAGGATCCGCGCCACCTGGTCCCGCACCGCCCCGGGATCGGCGCCCCCGAACACCTCCCCCACCACCACCCCGTCCGGCTGGCGCAGGCACACCCCGCCCGCCGCCGCCACCCCGTCGGGCACGAACGCCAGGTGCAGATGCCCCGCCTCCGCCCCCCGGTACGCCGCCGGCGAGAACCCCTCGAGAAACGCCGCACTCGCTCCCAGCGAGAACGGCCCCACCGGCACCAGTTCGAAGCTCGTCATGGGAGTAGCTGTACCAGATGCCGCGGACACCACGCCCACCCCCATCCACAGCCTCGGGGCAACCGTAGACTCCGGCGATGGAGGGGTGTGTCTTCTGCGCGATCGGTTGCCGCGGGTCGCGCTGGAGCCGGCCGGGGTCAACCTGGTCCACGCCACCGGGGCGGCGGCCTGGCAGACGGTGCTCCACCTCCACACCCACGTCGTGCCGCGCTACCGGGCCGACGAGCTGCAGCCCCCGTGGCAGCCGGTCCAGGCCTCTGACGCCGAGCTGGCCGCGGTGCGCGACCGGATCCTCGACCCGGCCCGCTGATCCCTCGACTCAGGCGCGGACGAGCAGGGCGTGGGGTTCGGCGGCGAGCAGGTCGGCCTGGGCGGTGGGGCCGCCGGGCTGTGGGGTGTCGGAGAGGAGGTCGTGCCAGGGGCCGGGGGGGAGGTCGATCGGGGAACCCTCCGGCGCGGCGGCGGTGAGGCGGGTGACGACCACGGCCAGGCGGTCGCCGCCGCGGGTGAACGCGACCAGGTGGCCCGGGGCGGCCAGGGGACGGTAGCCGCTGAACAGCTCCGGGCGGTCGCGGCGCAGGCGGAGGGCGGAGCGGGTGACCTTGAACTTGAGCGAGCCGTCGCCCGCGAACGGGACCCGCCTGCGGTTGTCGGGGTCGACCAGGACCAGCTGCTCGGTCTCGGTGCCCTGGTAGGTGTCGGGGACGCCGGGGCTGGTGAGGCGGAGGAGGGCCAGGCCGGCGCCCTTGACCCGGCCCGCGGGGGCGATCTCGGCGACCAGGTCCTCCAGCTCCGAGCGCAGCCCGGCGTCGGCGTAGGCGTGGTCGACCAGGGCGGCCAGGGCGCGCTCGTAGGCAGGGTCGGGGTCGGTCCAGGTGGTGTGGAGGCCGGCCTCGCGGGCCGCCTTCTCCATGTAGGCCTGGCAGCGGTCCCGCTCCAGGGGCCAGGCGCCGGCCATGGTCTGCCACAGGAGCAGGGCGTCGGCGGGGTCGACCCCGGCGGCCAGGCGGCCGGTCCAGCGCTCGGCCAGGGGCCACCAGCGGCCGGGGCGTTCGCTCAGCACGGCCAGGCGGGCGCGGACGTCCTCGCCGCGCTTGGTGTCGTGGGTGGAGGTGGCGAGCAGGCTCCTCGGCCAGCGGGCCTCGCGCTCGGCGTTGGCCTGGTGGAGTTCGGCCACCGGGCGGCCGAAGCGGCCCAGGTTGCCGCCGACCTCGTTGCGGGCGACCAGGCGGGTGTCGCGGTACAGGGCCGTGTCCTCGACCCCCTTGGCCATGGCCGGGCCGCTGAGCTGCTGGAAGCGACGGACCGCCACGGGCGCCGGCCGCTCCAGTGTCAGCGCCGCCACCAGCCGGTCGAGCGCCGCCGCCCCGGCCGGGCCCAGCTCCGACCGGGCGGTCGCGGCCGCCTCCCCGATCACCGCCCGGTCGGCCGCGGACAGCGCCTCCCCCGACCCCCGCACGTAGGTCCGGTACACCGGGAGCTGGGCGGCCAGGGCGACCACCGCGGCCCGGTTGGCCTCGAGCGCACCTGGCAGGAAGCGGGCGACCCCGGTGACCTCGCTCCCGAAGTCGCGCTCCAGGCGCTCGCGCTTGCAGACGACGGCCAGGGCGGCCGGGTCGGGGTCGGCACCGGTCACGGCCCGGTACCCGGCGGCGAACGCCGCCCCGGCGGACTGGTCGACGAGGACCCCGTCGGCCACGGCCAGGAACTCGTAGCCGGTGGTGCCGTCGACCGGCCAGTCGGGCAGGCGCTCGCCGTCCTCGAGGATCTTCTCCACGACCACGAACGGGACCTCGGCGGCCAGCC
>DASZON010000400.1:0-6676 GCA_035550755.1 Actinomycetota bacterium
CCCCCCCCCACCACCACGGCGACCCCTCGTCCCCTGGCCTCCCCGCCCAGACCGCCCGCGCCGCCGCCACCCGGCCCGGCCCCGCGCGGCCGGCTGGGATCCCGAGCGACGTGGGGACGGCGCCTGGGCCTGCGTGGCCGGCGGCGGCCGGGGCCGAGGTGGTCGAGGCCCTGGTCGCCGAAGGTGGGCTGGTCGCCGACGGCCCGGTCCTGCGCCGGCCAGGCCATGGGATGCGGCTCGACCCGGCCCAGCAGGCCCTGCAGGGCCGGGTCGAGGCCGCCCTGGAGGCGGCGGGGGTCGGGCTGCTCGGCGAGGCCGCCCTGCGGGAGCTGGGCGCCGACCGCCGGGCGACCGCCCTGCTGGTCCGCCTGGGCGTGCTGGTCCCCATCGCCCCCGGAGGCTGGCTCGGCCGCCCGGCCCTGGAGGGCGCCGTGGCCACCCTGCGGCGCGCCTTCCCCGGCGGCCGCCCGTTCTCGGCCGGCGAGGCCCGGGAGGCGCTCGGCACCACCCGCCGCACCGCCATCCCCCTCCTGGAGCACCTCGACCGCACCGGGGTCACGGTCCGCCAGGGCGACCGGCGCCGCCTGGCCTGACCGCGGCTATCCCCCGTCCCAGTCGACCGGGGTGGTGGTGCCCCGCTCCCAGTCCTCGCGCAGCAGCGCGTAGCCGATGCCGTCGTGGAAGGTGCCGTCCGGGTCCGGCCAGGCGCGGCGGTAGACCGCCTCCTGCACGTACCCGCAGCGGCCCAGCACCGACCGCATGGCCAGGTTGTCGCGCCGGGTCTGGGCCTCGATGCGCCGCACCCCGGGCCATCCGCCGAACACCTCCCCGGCCAGCCAGCGCACGCTGGCCGTGCCGACGCCGGCGCTCCGGTGGTCCTCGGCGATGCGCAGGTCCCAGCTCGGGTCCCAGGCCGAGCCGAGGTCGTCGACCCGCAGCAGCCCGACCACCTGGCCGTCGCGCTCCAGCCACCAGGCCCGGGTGCCGGGGCCGTCCAGGTCCCAGCCGGCAACCAGCTCGGACGCCTCGGCCGGACCGAGCTCGGGTTTCACGTGAAACGGCCAGCGGTGCTCGCTCAGGAACCGGGCCAGGTGGTCGCGGTCGGCGGTGGCGACCGGCCGGAAGGTCGGCTCGGGCATGGCCGAATGGTAGCCGGATGCGCCACCATATCGCGCATGAGCACAACCGCCCCGACGCGGGAGCGCACCACCGAGCACGAGGACGTCGCCGAGCCCGACATCCCCTGGGTGGTGATCGTCTGGAACGACCCCATCAACCTGATGTCGTACGTGGTGTTCGTGCTCCAGAAGCTGTTCGGCTATGACCGGGACAAGGCCACCCGGCTGATGCTGGACGTGCACCACAAGGGCAAGGCGGTGGTGTCCAGCGGCCCCAGGGAGAAGGCCGAGTTCGACGTCTACCGTCTCCACGGCCACGGCCTCTGGGCCACCATGCAGAAGGACCGGTAGTTGGCCGGCGCCTTCAAGCGGGTCGGCAAGGACCGCGTGCGCGTCCGGCTGGCCCAGGACGAGCTCGCGGTCCTCCGAGGGCTCCCCGACCAGCTCCGGACCGTCCTCGGCGCCGACGAGGACGAGCCCGTCAACCGCCGCCTGTTCCCCCCCGCCTACCTGGACGTGGCCGACATCGAGCGCGACACCGAGTACCGCCGCCTGATGCACGACGACCTGGTCAAGGAGAAGCTGGCCAACCTCGACCTGGTCACCGCCTCCCTGGAGCGCGGGTCCTCCTCGGTCCGCCGCTGGACGGTCGAGCTGACCGACGAGGAGGCCGCCGCCTGGCTGGGGATCCTCAACGACCTCCGCCTCGCCCTCGGGGTCCGCCTCGACATCACCGAGGACTACGACGGCGACGTCGACGACGCCGACCCCCGCGCCCCCGCGTTCCGGCTCCTCAGCTATCTCGGCTGGCTGGAGGAGCAGCTCCTGGACGCCCTCCAGAGCTGAGGTCCACCGCCCGGACGGCCGGGTCGCCGATCGGCCTCGCGCGTCAGCCGATCTCCAGGCGGTCGCCGACGCCCCGGTTCTGGGCCGCCCTTCGGGCCAGCTCGACGGTCCGCTCGGGGGCGCCCTTGACGACCAGCCGGCTCCCCCGCCGGTCCACCAGCACGGCCTTGACCAGCTCGTCGACGAACGAGGGGGTGCTCGCCTGGAGCGCCCGGCAGTCCACCAGCACGACCGTGCCCGAGAGGTCGTCGGGGAGGCTCGCCGTCAGCTCCCGAGCCTGGTCGCGGCTGGACACCAGCTTGGGGGCGATCAGGGTCGACATGCCGGGCCCGCCTCCGTTCTCCCCGCTCACCTGCCTGGCCGGCAGGGCAGCCGAGCACCGACAATCGTACCTTGCAGGCGGGACACGCCGACCGTCGTCTGCCGGCCGCGGGTGATCCTCCGTAGGGCCGCGCCGCTGCGGATCCAGATGGTGCCGTCGAGCCCTCGCACGCCGTCGACCACGCCGGGAAGCCCCTGGCCCCGGCCCTGCTCCGGGACGCGCGAGACGTGCCACTGGACCGCCCGCCGGATGGCCACGTCGTCGGTCATGTCGCCGTAGCGGGGACGGAGCGACTCCCGGATGCCGATCCCGGCGTCGCCGACCGCCACGATGATCCGCTCGTCGGCGGTCCCGGCCTTGTACCGCTGGGCGGCGACGAACCCTCCGGACGGCGAGCCGGCGTGCTCGACCACGTTCGCGCCCAGCTCACCGGCGGCCTCGAAAAGCTGGTTGACGACCTCACCGTCGGCACCGCCCTGGAGCCGCTCCCAGATGAACGAGGCCAGGCGGTCACTGCCATGGGCGTCCCTGAAGCGCTGCAGCTCGATCAGGGCGTCCCGCCGGTCGTGCTCGGCAACCCGCGGGAGCTCGCCCTCGACGTGGACGTCGAACGCCTCCAGCACGTCGCCGAGGTGCATCCGCGACAGCCAGCTGCGGACGTCGGGTTCCTCGGGGAGGACCACCCGGACCGGGAGCCCGTCCCTGGCCGCCGAGGCGACGAAGCAGGCCAGACCCGTCAGGGCGTAGGCGTCGACGAACCCGATGCGGGCGAGATCGAGCCGCGCCGCACCGCCGTCCAGGTCGAGCGACAGCACGTCGTCGAGCGTGACCGCGTCCAGGGTGCGGCGGTAGGCCGGCATGGGCGGGAGTATCGCCGATCGCGGGACGCTCGACCGGAACCGGGCGGGATCTGTGGACAGGTCAGGGCTTGGCCTTCAGGCCGCTGCAGTCGCGCAGGGACTGCCAGGAGGCGACGGCCCGGTCGGCGGAGGCGCCCTGGAGGGGGATGGGGATGCCGCCGGAGATGACGGCGGGGACCCAGCGGGAGTTGGTGACGGCGCGGCCACGGAGGGTCAGGAGGAGGACCCCGCTCTGGGCGGTGACGCCGCCGCGGGAGTAGAAGACGAAGTTGCCGAGCCCGTAGTGGACGTAGGCGCCGCGTAGGTAGCCGCCCCCGAGCAGGACGTGGGCATGGGAACCGACGACCACGTCGGCGCCGGCCGCGACCAGCTTGGGGGCGAGGGCGCGCTGGCGGTCGATGGGGCAGTTGGCCAGCTCCCGGCCCCAGTGGAGGTCGACGATCACGGTGTCGGCCGACGCCCTGGCCGCCCGGACGGCGGCCAGGAGCCGCTCTTCCTGGTAGGCCGAGGCCATGCCCGGCTTGGCGTCGGTGGCCGTCCAGGCGGCGGCCAGGTTGCTGTCCAGGACCTGGGTGGCGCCGATCAGGGCGATGCGCTGGCCCTTCACCGTGGTCACCCAGGCCCGGTAGGCCTCGCCGGCGTCGCGGCCGACCCCGACCACGGGGAACTTCGCCGACCTGGCCGCGGCCATCGAGTCGCGCATGCCGACCGGGCCGAAGTCCATCCCGTGGTTGTTGGCCATGGTGACCACGTCGACCCCGGCTGCCTTGAGGGCGGTCAGGGCCGCCGGCGGGGCCCGGAAGGTGAAGTCCTTGGGGGCGGGGGTCCCGCGCTCGGTGATGGCCGTCTCGAGGTTGACCACGGCCAGGTCGGCCCGGCGCAGGACGCTGGCGATCGGCCCGAAGGTGGTGGCCGGGTTGGCGGCCAGCCGCGACCCGATGGCCCCCTCGAAGTGGACGTCGCCGCCGAAGGCGATGGTCACCGGCTCGCCGGTCGGCTCCCTGGTGCCGGTGCCGGCCGGCTGCCTGGTCGAGGTGGTCGCCTGCTCGGCGGTGGTCGCCGTCGACCTGGCCGCCCTGGTGGTCGTGGCCGGGGCCGCCTGGCCGGGGCCGCCGCCGTTGCACGCGGACAGCAACAGCAGCGCCGCCAGGGTCGCGGTGGCGACCACATGGCGGCGCTGCGGAGCAGACAGTGGGCGGGGTGGTCGGGGCACAGTGGACTCCAGGTTCAGGCGCTCGGGGAAGCGCCGCCCAGGGTCCCACGCCATGGCCCCACCGTGCCAGGGACGTTCAGGGGGTCGTGGGGATGATCAGCGCGGGCTGATGAGCCCACCGAGCACGTCGTTGGCCCGGGCGGCCACGCCGGTCGGCCAGATGAGCCGTCCGAGGCGCCTGCGCGACTGGCGCTGGCGCCTCCGCTTGGCGGCCCGTACCTGGCGGTACGTGTCGGCGTCGGCATGCAGCTCGGCAATGTGCTGGTAGCTGACCAGCAGGTTCAGATCCTCCAAGCTCATGACATCCTCCTTTTCTAACACCAGTGAACAGTCTACGCTGGTGTTCACTTGCTTGCAACCGCTAAAATGAGATCACCGGTGTTGCATCCGGTCCGTGTGAGGAGGAACCGCAGATGGAGACCACGGCAGGCGAGGAGACCGTCCCCAGGGAGCTGGCGGCGGTCCAGGCGCTGGTCAACACCATCGACCTCGAGGACGGCGACGACCGGTTGGACAGCCCGGAGGCGCTCCGGCGGTTCCTGGCCGGCCAGGAGCTGCTGGACCCGTCCGAGCCGGTCGGCGAGGACGACCTGGCCATGGCCGTCGAGCTGCGCGAGGCGCTGCGGGCCATGCTGCGGGTCAACCACGGCGAGGCCCTCGACCCGGCCGCCCTCGAGGTCGTGAACCGGGCCGCGGCCGGGCTCCCCCTCCACGTCGCCTTCGACGAGGAGGGCCATCCCGTCCTCGGCCCCGGGTCGGCCGGCTGCCGGGGCGCCCTGGCCGCCCTGCTCGCCGGGGTCGCCCAGGCCAGCGCCCAGGGCACCTGGGAGCGGCTCAAGGCGTGCTCGGCCGAGTCCTGCCAGTGGGCCTTCTACGACCGTTCCAAGAACCGCTCGGGCCGCTGGTGCTCCATGCAGACCTGCGGCAACCGCACCAAGACCCGCACCTACCGCACCCGCCGCCGCACCGGGTCGTAGGGGTCGGGCGGGGGGCTGGGGCGGCCGGAACGGCGGGTCGGGGACCGACCAACCCGGCGGGGCCGCTAGCTGACCTCGACGATGGCTTCGACCTCGACAGGGACGCCGAGGGGGAGGGCGGCGACGCCGACCGCGGCCCGGGCGTGGCGGCCGGCGTCGCCGAAGGCCTCGCCGAACAGCTCGCTGGCGGCGTTGACGACCTGGGGCATCTCGGTGAAGCCGGGAACGGAGGCCACGAACCCGGTGACCTTGACGACCCGGCGGACCAGGGACAGCTCGCCCAGCTCAGCCTTGAGCGCGGCGAGCACGTTGATCGCGCAGTTGCGGGCCGCGGCGCGGCCGTCCTCGACGCCGACGTCCTCGCCGAGGTGGCCGAGGTGGCTGGGCTTGCCGTCGACCAGCGGGACCTGACCCGAGACGTAGACCAGGTTGCCGCTCCGCACGCACGGCACGTAGGCGGCGACCGGGGCGGCCGGCGTGGGCAGGCTGACGCCGAGCTGCTGGAGGCGCTCCTCGGGGGTTGGCATGTCGGGCTCCTTGGTCGGGCCGGCCGGGTCCGGCTGAGCCTATATGGCGAGGAAGGCCCGCACGTCCTCAAGGGAGCGGGTCAGGCGGGCCGGCGGGAGGCTGGACAGGAGCGAGGAGCGGTAGCCGGAGTCGGCCAGGCGGCGGTCGAGCACGGCCATGACCCCCCGGTCGGTCTCGGAGCGGACGAGGCGGCCGAGGGCCTGCTGGAGGGAGACGGCGGCGGCCGGGAGCCAGACCTCGGCGAACCGGGAGGCGCCCCTGGCCTCGACCCGCCGGCCTCGCTCGGCCAGCAGGGGGTCGTCGGGCCGGGGGAAGGGCAGGCGGTCAAGGACCAGCAGCGACAGGCTCTCGCCGGGGACGTCGAACCCCTCGAAGAAGGTCCGGGTGGCCACCAGCACGCTGGCCACCTCGTCCCGGAACCGGGCGGCCAGGCGGGCCGGGACGTCGTCGCCCTGGACCAGCAGCTCATAGGGGAGGTTGGCGAGGGCGGCGGCGAACGACTCGACCGCCCGCCAGGAGGTGCACAGCACCAGGGCCCGGCCCCGGGAGGCTTCGACCAGCGAGACCAGCTCCCGCTCGGCCGCCGCCTGGAACCCGTCCGAGGACGGCGGGGGCATCGCCCGGGGCACGTACAGCAGCGCGTTGTGCCGGAAGTCGAACGGCGACGCCGCCACCACCGTCGCCGGCTCGACCACCCCGAGGTTCCTGGCCGCCACCTCCAGGCTGCCGGCCACCGCCAGGGTGGCCGAGCACGCCACCGCCGCCGGCACCCGGTCCCACAGCACCCCGGCCAGCACCGGCCCCGGCTCCAC
>DASZON010000401.1:0-3298 GCA_035550755.1 Actinomycetota bacterium
GGGCGGCGGGTGGCGGTCATGAGCCACCTGGAGCCGAGCGACCACCTGCACCTCGGCCAGATGATCACCTTCGCGGCCGGCCTGGACGTCTCGGCCGTGGTCTGGATCACCACCCGCATCGGCGAGGAGCACCGGGCGGTGCTCGACTGGCTCAACCAGCACGGCGACGACGAGGTCCGCTTCTTCGGCATCGAGCTGCGGCTGCTGCGCATCGGCGGCTCCCAGCCCGGGGCCGATTTCCACGTCGAGGCCCGCCCCAACGACTGGCAGAAGGTCATCAAGCAGCGCCAGCGGGTCGGCTCGCCGCTCAACTCCCGCATGCGGGAGTTCTAGGTACCTACCCCGGGGGAAGCCCGCGGAGGGCGGCGGCGTCCTCCGCCTCGTCCTCGTCCTCGTCGGTGAGCGACGCCCCGGTGTAGGACAGGCCATAGTAGGCGTAGAGCTCGGCCTCCTCCTGGGGCCACAGCCTGCCGCCCGGGTCCATCCCGGGCGCCGCCTCGACGAAGGCGCGGTCGAACGGCACCCGTAGCTCGTTGCCGTGCTCGACCGCGTCGGCCACCGGGACCAGGCGGGTGCCGTCGCCGGCGCCGGCCACGCCCAGCAGCACCCAGCCGGGCTCGTCGTTCTCGGCGTCGTAGAAGACGTCGAGCACCGAGCCGAGCTTGTCCCCGGACCGGTCGAGCACGACCCGGCCCTTCCACCGTCGCGCGACGTCGAATGCCGGCATCGCGGCCCCCCTCCACACGCAGGTACCGCCGCGGTCGCGGCGGCAGTTGGCTGATACGGCGCGGATGTTAGCGGGGCGCTGCTGGTGGCGACAGTCAAGTTCGACAGCTACGGCCGGTTAGGGAGAATTCCGGGAAGAAATCGGCAAAGAAATAGCCGCGCAAATGGTCAATCGCGCGGTCCGGGGAAGCCGCCCTGTCGTTCCGCCTTGGCCTGGTCCTCGACGCAGAAGCGGGCGGCCGGCATCGCCTCCAGACGCTCCTCGCCGATCGGCCGCCCGCAGGCCTGGCAGGTCCCGTAGGTGCCGCGCTCCAGGCGCTGGACGGCCACCTCGACCTCCAGCAGCTCGTCGTCGACCTGCTCCAGCAGCGAGACGTTCTTCTCCATCTCGAAGGTCTCGGTGCCGCTGTCGCCGGGGTGCTGGTCGAAGCTGGACAGCTCCCCGGCGGTGTCGGAGACGGCCTCGTCCTGCTCGCGCTGGATGCCGTCACGGATCCCCTGGAGCCGGATGCGCTCCTCCTCGAGCCGCTTGGCGGCCGTGCGCTTGTCCATCGGTGTCCTCCGGTCCTGTCACGTATCGTTGTCGCCGGAGACGCTACCAGCCCGGCCGCTCAGGAGCGGGCCAGGGCGGCCGGGGCGGCGGCGGCCTCGGGCGCGACGCCGGCCGAGGCCCGGGCGGCGGCCACGACCCTGGACAGGGCGACGGTCAGGACCTCGACCTCGGCCGGGTCCAGGTGACGGGCGAAGTGCTCGTGGATCCCGCGCAGGTGCACCGGGGCGGCCCGGCGCAGGGCGCTGCGGCCCTGGTCGGTGAGGACCGCGAACCACCCACGGCGGTCGTCCTGGCAGCGCTCGCGGCGCACCAGCCCGGCGTCGACCATGCGGTCGACCAGGCGCGACAGCCCGCTCTTGGACAGCAGCACCGAAGCCGACAGCTCCTGCATGCGCAGCCGCCCCCCGGGCGCCTCGGCCAGGTTGAGGAGCACGTCGTAGCGGGACAGGGGCAGCCCGCGCTCGGCCACCAGCTCGCGCTCGAGCAGCTCGGTGGTGGCGGCGTGGGCCTCGAGCAGCAGCCGCCAGGCGGCCAACTGCGCAGGATCGGGTCGGGCCGGCATGCACCCATTGTAGGTGGTGGACCCGTCACCGGCCGTCGCCCGCTCGCGGGAGCCCGCCGATGTCGGGAGGGGCAGATCCCCACGGTCTGCTACGCTGGGTGGACGTGGTCGTGCCCTTCGACGAGCGGACCCGGAGGCGGAGCCGCCGCCACCCGGGGGCGGGCAGGCCGTCGTCCTTCCCCACCTTGAAAGGCCGTTCGACCATGCCGCTGGTCAAGGAGGTCGTCCGACGTGACAGCCACTGACGGTCCCGTGCGGACCGACCCGGAGTCGTCATGGCCGTGACCTCGTCCGCCCTCCGCTCCACCCCGGACCCCTCGCGCCCGGCGGTGGTGGTGCTGCGCGCGCTCGGCCTCGGGGACCTGCTGACCGCGATCCCGGCCCTGCGGGCCCTGGCCGACGCCTTCCCCCGCCACCCGCGGCTGCTGGCCGCCCCGGCCGTGCTCGCTCCCCTGGCCAGGGCCTCGGGGGCGGTCGACGAGGTCGTCCCGACCGACGGGCTCGGCGAACCGCTGCACCGGCGCCTGCACGGCGCCGGCCTGGCCGTGAACCTGCACGGCAGGGGGCCCGAGAGCTCGGAGCTGCTGCTGGCCACCGGGCCACGGCGGCTGGTCGCGTTCGCCCACCCGGCCGTGCCGGCCAGCTCCTCCGGCCCCCGCTGGCGGGCCGACGAGCACGAGGTGGCCCGCTGGTGCCGCCTGCTGTCCGAGAGCGGCATCGACGCCGACCCGACCCGCCTCGACCTGGAGCTGCCGCCCGGGCCGGTGCCACACGGGGTCCAGGGGGCCACCCTCGTCCACCCGGGGGCGGGCAGCCGGGCGCGGCGCTGGCCACCGGAGCGGTTCGCCGAGGTCGCCCGGTTCGAGCTGGCCCACGGCCGGCGGGTGATCGTGACCGGCGGTCCCGACGAGGTCGAGCTGGCCGCCGACGTGGCCGAGCGGGCCGGGCTGCCCGACGGCGCCGTCCACGCCGCCCAGGGCGGGGTCCTGACCATCGCCCGCCTGGTCGCGGCCGCCGACCGGGTGGTCTGCGGCGACACCGGCATCGCCCACCTGGCCACGGCTGTACGGACCCCGTCGGTGGTCCTGTTCGGCCCCACCTCGCCGGCCCTCTGGGGGCCGCCCCCCGACCGCCCCTGGCACCGCGCCATCTGGGCCGGGACCAGCGGCGACCCCCACGGCGACCTCCCCGACCCGGGCCTGCTGGCCATCGACGTCGACCAGGTCACCCTCGCCCTGGCCGACCTCCCTCCCGCCGAGGCCCCCCGCCCCGGCCGCCGCCCGACCACCCGCGGGCGGGTCGCCTAGCGCTTCGTAACGCTCCCGGGACGCAGGCCGGCCACACTGCCCCACCGGCGACGGCGACCGGACTCGGAGGCGTGGATGGGACGGCCATGGCGGACGGCCGCGCTGGCGTGGGCCCTGGCCGGGCTGGCCGTGATCGCCCTGGTGCCCGCC
>DASZON010000402.1:0-10765 GCA_035550755.1 Actinomycetota bacterium
CTTGTGGTACTTGAGGATCTGGCCGTAGACCCCGCTGATCAGGCTGGAGGTGTCGACCACGACCAGCTCGGCCCCGCCCCGGCGGGCCACGTTCATCAGCTTGGCCGTGCCGGCGATCAGCGGCAGCAGGTGGAACTGGGCCGACACCCAGCCGACGAAGTAGAGCCCGTCGGCCAGGGCCAGCTCCTCGTCCTCCAGGTGCTTGGCCTCGAGCACGTGCTTGAGGCCGATGGTGGTCGGCGGGCCGACCGTGGTCCGGCCCACGTCGGTGTCCAGGTAGGCGGCGGAGATGCCCCGCTCGACGGCCCTGGCCAGCAGGGCCCTGGCGAAGGTCGTCTTGCCCGAGTCCATCGACCCGAGCAGCAGCACCGTGCCCGGGTCGTCGAGCACCTGCTCGATCAGGCGCGCGTAGCGGTCGGTCATGGCTGCAACCTGGCCAGCAGGTAATCGGCCACGGGATCGTAGGCCGACGGGGTCGGGCGGACGTTGTCGTCCATGCCGAGCACGACGCCGGCCCGGCCCTCGGCCTTGGCCATGGGCAGGGCCGGGTCGTTGATGTCGGCCACCGCGACCACGTCGATGCCGCGCTGGGCGGCCGCCCCGGCCCAGCCGTGGTCGCCCACCACCAGGTCGACTTCGGTGGCCTGCTCCAGGACCAGCTCCATGGGGTGGGCATCGTGGGTGTGGTACAGGTTGGCCCCCGAGGCCAGCACGGCCACCCAGCCGGTGTAGATGATCCGCCGCCGGTGCTCGTGGAACCGGAAGGCGAGACCGTCGCCTGGCCGCGACACCTTGGCCCCGGCCTCGCGCATGGCCACGGCCAGCTGCTGGTAGAGCCCGAGCATGCCGGTCGGATGGCCGGTGGCGAACAGCACGTGCTCGCCGGCCGCGGCCGCCCTGGCCAGGCGCTCGGCCGCCCGGTCGAGCTCGTCCAGCAGCGGGCCCGGCTCGATCCAGGTGGGGCTGTCGTCGGGCTCGCCGGAGGTGTGGGTCCAGCCGAACTGGCGGGTGACCTCGGCCAGCACCTCGGCCTGGGTGTAGCGGTGCATGCCCGACAGCCCGAAGCAGTGGTCGGGGTCGCCGGCGGCGACCAGGTCGGCCTTGCGGAGCACGTCGGCGACCGGCGTCTGCACCGACCCGGCGATCCGGGCCGTCACGAGATGGCGGCCGAGCTCGTCGCGGGAGGGCAGGTCGGGCATGCTGACGCTCCGGTCAGTCGTGGGTCGGCCTCCCATGGTAGCGAACGTGTGCCGCGGCGCCCCGGATCAGGCGGTCAACCCGTGCAGGGGGAACAGGTTGCTCCTGGCCACCTCGATGGTGCGGCCCAGCTCGGCCTCGACCCGGGCGCGGTGCTCGCTGCGGAGGGCGACCACCTCGTCGGCCATGTCCGGGTCGAGGAGGGCGCCGAAGCGGTCGGCGGCCTCGTCCAGGTAGGGCTCGGGGAGTCGTTCCGGCAGGTCGGCCCCGACCATCTCGGCCAGGTAGGTGCACCACGCGCGGGGCACCACCGACGCCCACTGGTAGCCGCCGCCGCCAGTGGCCAGCCAGCGGCCGCCGGCCACGGTGTGGGCCAGGTCGTGGAGCCGGCCGGCGAGCTGGCCGTAGGCGCCGACGGTCAGCCCCAGGTGAGCCAGCGGGTCGGTGTAGTGGGTGTCGCAGCCCAGCTGGGTGACCAGGAGCTCGGGCCGGAACGCCCGCACCAGGGCCGGGACCACCGCGTCGAAGGCGGCCAGGTAGAGGTCGTCGGTGGTCGACGGGGGCAGGGGCAGGTTGGCCACGGTGCCGCGGGCCGGCCCCTCGCCGACCTCGTGGGCGAAGCCGGTGCCGGGGAACAGGTAGCGGCCCGACTCGTGCAGCGACAGGGTCAGGACCCGCGGCTCGGCGGCGAAGATGGCCTCGACCCCGTCGCCGTGGTGGACGTCGACGTCCACATAGGCGATCCGCTCCACGCCCTGGTCGAGCAGCCAGGCGATCGCCACCGCCGGGTCGTTGTAGACGCAGAACCCGCTGGCCCGGTCGGGCATGGCATGGTGGAGCCCGCCGGCGGGGGAGAAGGCGTGCAGGGCCTCGCCGGAGCGGATCGCCTCGGCCGCGGCCACCGTCGCCCCGCAGACCCGGACGGACGCCTCGTGCATGCCCGGGAAGGGCGGGTTGTCGCCGGGCCCGAAGCCGAACCGGGCCGCCGCCTCGCCGCGCTCGGCCGCCTTGACCGCGGCCAGGTAGTCGAGCTCGTGCACCCGGTTCAGGTCGGCCCCCGAGACCGGCGCCGGCCCGGCCAGCCGGGTCTTGTCGAGCAGCCCGCAGGCCCGGGCCAGGGCCATGGTCAGCTGCACCCGGGCCGGCCGCAGCGGGTGCTCGGGCCCGAAGTCGTAGGCGGCCAGCGCCTCGTCCCAGACGACCGTCACCGCTCCCGCCATGCGTCCGCTCCTTCGTGATCGACGCCGCCGATCAGGATAGACTTCCGCCTCTCCGCCGGGCCGCCCGCGACGTCCGGCGGCCGGAGGTGGCCCGATGCACCTGCCGGTTGGTCCCGCCCGTTCCACCGGGCCACCACCCTCTGGTACCCCAGAGCCCGCCTGGCGACCCTCCGGGCCGGGAGAACGCGACCGCCTCGACCAGTTCCGCCGGCGGCGCGGGCTCGGGAGCGAGGACCTGGCGGGGTACGCCGCGGCGCGGCTGGCGGTGCTGGCGACGGCTCCGCCCGACCCCACCGGCCCCGACCCCGCCGCCGGGGCGGCCTGGCGGCCGCTGGGGCCGTTCGCCGTCCCGAACGGGCGGACGGCCGGGTCGGGGCCGGGGAGCCGGCCGGTGGTGACGGGGCGGGTGGCGGCGGTGGCCGTCGACCCCCGCGACCCGCGGCACCTGCTGGCCGGCGGGGGTGGGGTCTGGGAGAGCCACGACGGGGGCCGGAGCTGGGCCTGCCGGACCGACGACCTGCCGACGGCGGCCATGGGCGCCCTCGCCTTCGCCCCCGGCGACCCGGCCGTCGCCTACGCCGGCACCGGCCAGGGGGAGGCGCTGGCCGGCCTCGGGGTCGGGGTCCTGCGCTCGGCCGACGGCGGGACGACCTGGCAGCCCCTGGTCGCCAGGGAGCTGCTCGGCACCGGCTGCAACGACCTGCTGGTCGACCCCGGCGACGCCGACCGGCTGCTGGCTGCGACCACCGGCGGCCTGCTGGGCTCGGGCGACGGCGGGCGCTCCTGGGAGCAGCGGCTGGCCGGCCGGTCCTGGGCCGTCTCGGCCGGGCCCGGTGGCGAGCTGCTGGCCGGGGGCGAGCTGGGCCTGCACCGCTCGCCCGACGGCGGGGCGACCTGGTCGCCGGTGCCGCTGGAGGCGGCCCCGGACGGCTTCGAGCGGATGGCGGTCGCCCACGCGCCCCGGGGCGGGGTCGCGTACGTGTTCGCGGCCGGCGACGGGGTCGGCCACCTGTGGCGGCGGGAACGCCCGGACGGGCCCTTCGACCCGGTCAAGCCCCCTGCCGACCTGCACAGCCGCCAGGCCTGGCACCACTGGGCGTGCGCGGCCGACCCGGTCCACCGCGACGTGGTCTGGCTCGGCGCGGCCGGCCTCCACCGCGGGGCCCTTGGCGGCGACGGCCGCTGGACCTGGACCGACCTGACCGCCCGCCCGGCCGGCGACAGCCTCCCCCTCGGCCAGCAGGCCGTCGTGGCCGGCCCCGGCGACCCGCCGGCCCTGTACGTGGCCGGCGAGGGCGGGCTGTTCGTCTCGCCGGACGGCGGGCGGACCTGGCGGTCACTCGGGGTCGGCCTGGCCGTGGCCGAGGTCGACCGCCTCGCCGACCATGCCGCCTGGCTGCTGGCCGGGGCGGGCGAGCTCGGGACCCTCCGGTACGAGGGTGGCGAGGTGTGGTGCCCGCTCGGCGCCGCCGACCCGGCCGTGGTGGCCACCGACGAGCTGGTCGCCGCCGGGACCGACGGCCTGGTGGTGTCGGCGGACGGCGGGTCGAGCTGGGCGGCGGTGCCGCTGCCCCAGGCCCGGGGCGAGGTCACCGCCCTCGCCGACGCGGGCCCTGGGCACCTGCTCGCCGGGACCTCCGAGGGCGAGCTGCTCCGGCTGGAGCGGGCGGGCCGGGGGTGGGTGGTCGCCAGGGTCGCGCGGCCGCGGGACGGGTGGGTGGCCGGGGTGGCCGCCGACCGGGGCCGGCCCGGGGTCGCGTGGGCGGCCTGGTCGAGCCCGTCCGGCCACCGGGTCTGGCGGTCCCGGGACGACGGCGCCACCTGGGCCGCGGCCGACCACGGGCTCCCCGAGGTCCCGGTGGGCGCGGTCGTCCCCGACCCCGACCGCCCGGGGACCGTGTACGCGGCCACCGACGCCGGCGTGTGGTGGTCGGGCGACGACGGGAACGGCTGGCGACCGCTGGGCCGGGGGCTGCCCGGCACCCCCGCCCTGGCCCTGGCCCTGCGCCGGGACGGGCGCCTGCTCCGCGCCGGCCTGCTGGGACGGGGTGTCTGGGAGCTCCCCCTCGACCGCCACCCGGGCCCGGCCGGGGCCACGCCCTGGCTGCGCTCCAACCGCTCCCCCGCCCCCCTCCCCCGACCCGGCGGCCCGTGGTGGGAGTGCCCGGACATCAAGGTCGAGGTCCCGCCCCGGCCGGGGGACGGGCCACCGGGGCCGGTGGCGTTCGAGGACGACCGCTGGCCCTGGTCGCCGGGTCCTCGGGAGCGCGGCGGCCGGGTCACCCCCGGCCGGCCCGCCCGCGTCCACGTCCAGGTCCACCACCGGGGTGACGGCCCGCTCCACGACGTCCGGGTCCGGGTCCTGGCCGCCCCCGCCTGCCTCCGCCCCCCCGACGTCCCCGGTGGCGGCTGGCTCACCGGCGGCGGCGACCCCCCTCCCGGCTCCCCCTGGCGCCCGGTCGGCCCGCCGGCCCTGGTCGGCGACCTCGCCCCGGGCCGGTCGGCGGTCGCCAGCATCGACTGGGAGGTCCCGGGCGACCTCCCCCGCAACCTCTGCTTCCTGGCGGTCACCACCGCGGCGGGCTCCCCCGGCCTCGGGGCGGGCGACCCAGCCGACCTGGTCACCCTGGACTCGCGCTGGGGGTGCAAGAACCTCACGGTGCTCGATCCCGGGGCCGGGCGGGTGGTGCGGCTGGAGCTGCTCGGCGGGGCCGGGCGGGGGCCGTACGTGCTGGCCGCCGAGGGGTGGGTGGCCGACCTGACCGCCGGGCTGGTCCTGCCCCGGAGGCTGGGTGGGCTGGCGGCCGAGGGAGGGCTGGTGGCGGGCCGGGTGGGGGAGGCGTGGCGGCCCGAGCTGGTCGCCCTGGTGCGGGCGGAGCCGGGACTCGCCGGGCGGCTGGACCTGGCCACCGTGTTCGCGCCCCCCGAGGGCCCGCGGGGCCGCGGGCTGGAGCGCTGGCTGGAGGGGATGGACCTCGACCCCCACCAGCCCGAGCCGGCGCTGCTGCTGCTCCGCGCGCCACCGCCCTCGGGGCGGGGGTCGCTGCTGTCGCTGGAGGCCGACGGCGGGCTGCTGGGCGGCCACACCTTCCAGGTGGCCCGCTGACCAGCGGTCAGGGCTCGGTGCGGTCCTGCATCTCCCAGACGTGGTCGAGCACGTGCCAGGTGATCCGGCGCAGGGCGTACCGCGGCGGCCAGCCCTTCTCCCGCACCGGCGACCCGTCGGACGCGCCCCGCAGCACCCCGGCGAGGTCCTTGCGCAGGGCGGTGATGGCCGTCCGGTCCCCGAGCTCGGGCTGGGGGTGCCTGACCCCGATCTGGCGCCCGTAGGCGGCCTCGGCCCCGAGCACGTGGTCGAGCATCTTGTCGCGGTCGCGGCCGCCCCCTCGGGGCCCCTTGCGCAGCTCGGCCGGGGTGGCCTTGGCGACCTTGTCGAGCAGCGCCCAGGCCGCCTCCATGAGGCCGACCTGGCGGGCGGCCTGGCGGGCGGTGAGCGGCTCCGCGTCGAGCTTGGGGAGCTCGTGGGGGATGCCGAAGTCGGTGGCGCCCGTGCCCTTGATGCGCTCGACGACCTCGAACTCGGGCTCCCGGGCCGGGAAGGCGGCCTTGGCCCGCCTGGCGACCTCGGCGTAACGGGGGGCGTAGGCGGCCAGGGCCTCGAGGGCCGTCGCCTCGTCCCTGCCCGAGCGGCACCAGCCGGGATAGTCGACCGCGCAGGCGAACACCTTCTTGTCGCCCGACTCGATGTAGACCGGGATCGGCTTGACCATGACCCGATCCTCTCACAACCCCCCCGACACCCTGGTCGCCGAGGTCGCGACCGTTGGCGGGCCACGCGAGGCCGGCGGGTGTGAGAAGGTGGCCGGGACCGGCGTCCCCAACCAGTCGGAGGTCATCCCAGGGTGTTGGTCGCGGAGGTCGAAGGCCTCAGCAAGCGCTACGGGACCGTGCAGGCCCTGGACGGCGTCGACGTCGCCATCGAGCCCGGCTGCACCGGGCTGGTCGGATCCAACGGGGCCGGCAAGTCGACCCTGATCAAGCTGCTGCTCGGGCTGCTCGTGCCCGACCAGGGGCGGGCCAGCGTGCTCGGCCACGACGTGGCCGCCGACCCCCTGGCCGTGCGGGCCCAGGTCGGCTACCTGCCCGAGGGGGCGTGCCTGCCCGGGGACGTGACCGCGGCCGACTTCGTCGCCTTCATGGCCCAGCTGGGCGGGCTGCCGCCGCGGCCGGCCCGGGAGCGGGCGGCCGAGGTCTGCTACCAGGTCGGCCTGGACGAGGAGCGCTACCGGGCCGTTGGCGGGTTCTCCACCGGCATGCAGCAGCGGGTCAAGCTGGCCGTGGCCCTGGTCCACGACCCCAGCTTCCTGCTCCTCGACGAGCCCACCGACGGCATGGACCCCCAGGGCCGCGAGGACATGCTGGAGCTGATCGCCCGTATCCGCGGCGAGCTCGGCATCGACGTGCTCGTCTCCACCCACCTGCTGGGCGACGTGGAGCGGGTCTGCGACCGGGTGGTGATGGTCCACGGTGGCCACGTCCTCGCCCAGGGCTCGATCGCCGAGGTCGCCGGCACCACCGAGCCCGGGTTCGGCATCCAGCTGGGCGACAACGGCCCCCAGGTGCTGGCCGCCCTTGGCGCGGCCGGGCTCGAGGCCCGGCCCAGCGGCGACGACCTGCTCGTCCAGGGGAGCTCGGACCTGGTCCGGGACGTGGCCGCCGAGCGGGGCTGGCCGCTGCGGCGGCTGGTCCCGCGGGCCCCGAGCCTGGAGGAGACCTTCCTGCGCCTCCAGGCCGCCCACGGCGGCCCGGTCGCCCCCGCACTCCAGCAGGCCCCGCCGGCCCCCGAGGCGGCCTGGGGGGTGCGCCGGTGACCGAGCTCACCACCCCCGCCGGGACCATCTACGACCGTGGCTACCGGCACTACGAAGGGCCCCGGGAGGGCCGCGGGCGGCGGGTCCGGGCGATCGCCCTCGCCGGGGTCCGCCGGGTGCTCGGGCTCAAGCGGAACTGGAAGACCAAGGTGGTCCCGTGGGGGCTGCTCGTCCTGGCCTTCGGACCGGTGCTGGCCTTCATCGGCGTCCGCGTGCTGTTCGCCGAGGCCGCCGACGAGTTCTTCACCTACGCCCAGTACCTGCGCATCGTCGGCGGCCTGCTGCTGCTGTTCGCGGCCACGGCCGGGCCCGAGCTGCTCTGCCCCGACCGCCGCCAGAACGTGCTCGCCCTGATCTTCACCCGTCCCGTGACCCGCTCCGACTACCTGCTGGCCAAGCTGGCGGCGCTGCTGGCGGTGGTCGGCCTGATCGCCATCGTGCCGCTGGTCGTGCTGTTCCTCGGCAACACCCTGACCGCCGACAGCGCCGCCACCTACCTGCGCGAGCACCTCGACGACCTGGGCAAGATCCTGGTCGCGGGGACGGTCCTGACGGTCTTCTACTCGGTCACCGCCCTGGCCGCGGCCAGCCTCACCGACCGCCGGGCCGTGGCCACGGCCGGCTACCTGGGGGTGTTCATCGGCAGCTCGGCCCTGGCCAACATCCTGTTCTTCACCGCCCAGTTCGACGGCAAGCGGTGGGTCGCCTTCCTGTCCTTGAGCGGGCTGCCCGGGCGGTTCGTGGACGGGCTGTTCGGGGCCGGCTTCGACCCCGGGACCCTGGCCGACCAGGCCCGCTTCACCGGCCCCGGGTACCTGGTGGCGATGGCCGTGGTGGTGGCGCTGGCCGCGGCCATCCTGATCTGGCGCATCCTGCGCCTGCGGGCATGACCGCCCAGGCGCCCGCCGACCAGACCGCGGCCCAGGGCGCGGTGGTCGAGCTGCGCCGGTTCTCCAAGTGGTACGGGGACGTGGTCGCCGTGGCCGACCTGTCGTTCGAGCTGCGGCCGGGGGTGACCGGGCTGCTGGGGCCCAACGGGGCCGGCAAGACCACCACCCTCAAGGCCATCTGCGGGCTGCTGCACCCCTCCCAGGGCGAGGTGCTGCTGTTCGGGCGGCCGATCTCGCGCGACCCGATGCTGTACCGGGCCATCGGGGTCGTCCCCGACGGCGACCGGCTGTACCCGCGGCTCACCGTCCGCTCCTATGTGCGGCTGCACGCCGAGCTCCAGGGCCTGACCGACGCCGGGGCGGCCGCCGACCGGGCGATCGCCGAGGTCGACATGGGCCCGCTGGCCGACCGTCGCCTCAAGGGGCTGTCCAAGGGCGAGCGCCAGCGGACCAAGGTCGCCGGGGCGATCGTCCACCAGCCGGCCCTGCTGATCCTGGACGAGCCCTTGACCGGCATGGACCCTGGGCAACGGGCCCGCTTCATCGAGCTGATCCGCATCATCGGCGCCGCCGGGGTGACAGTGCTGGTGTCCAGCCACATCCTTGGCGAGGTGGAGCGGCTCGCCTCCCAGATCCTGGTGCTGGTCTCGGGCCGGCTGGCCGCCTCCGGCGACTACCACGCCATCCGCGACCTGATGGCCGACCAGCCGCGCACCGTCATGGTCAAGGCCGACGACGCCCGCCGCCTGGCCGCCGGGCTGATCGCCCTGCCCTCCACGGTCGCGGTCGAGGTCGACGGCGACGCCCTGCGGGCCCGGACCCGCTCGGTCGACAGCTTCGCCACCGCCCTGCCCCGCCTCGCCCGCGACCAGGGCGCCAGCCTCCACGAGGTCCGTACCACCGACGAGTCCCTCGAGCAGGTCTTCCGCTACCTGGTGGGTCGCCGATGAGCAAGACCGTACGGCTGTTGACCTTCAGCCTCGGCCAGCTGCTGGCCGGGCGGCGGCTGATCATCATCGCCCTGCTGGTCGCCCTGCCGCTGGTGGTGCCGGCGGTGTTCGCCAACGGGGCCGACGTCGAGCCGGCCACCTTCACCCTGGAGCTGTTCCGCCAGCTGGTGCTGCCGGTCCTGCTGCCGGTGGTCGCCCTGACCTTCGCCACCTCCAGCCTCGGCTCCGAGCTGCGCGACGGCACGGTCACCAACCTGCTCCTCAAGCCGATCCCCCGCCCGGCCGTGCTCGGGGCCAAGTACCTCGCCGCGGTGGCGTCGTCGCTGGTGGTGCTGCTACCGGCCGAGACGGTCGGGCACGTGGTCGCCGCCGGGGGGCTCGGCTCGACCGACCTGCTCACCGCGATGCTGCTGGCCACCGTGGTCGGCACGCTCGCCTACTGCGCCCTGGGGCTGCTGCTGTCGCTGCTGATGGCCAGGGCCCTGCTCGTCGGCCTGGCCTACGCCCTGCTGTGGGAGGGCGCGGTCGTCTCGGTCGCCCCCTCGGCGGCCTCGCTGTCCATCCGCGGCTACACCGAGGGCGTGCTCGCCGCCGCCCTGCGCGGCGGCGGCCTCGGCCTGGAGACCCGGCTGGGCCCGGTCAGCGCCACCGTCCTCGCCGCCGTGGTCACCCTGGCCGCCCTGGTCCTGGCCGTCCGCCGCCTGGAGCGGATGGACATCCCCTGAGCCCGGGGTTGGCGGCGGCTCCATCGCGGCCAGCAGGTCGGGGCGGACCACCCGGACCGCGACCACGATCCCGCACAGCAGCAGGCCGGTGACGGCCGTGACCGCCGGCAGCCCGACCCGGTCCCCCAGCCAGCCCTGGACCACCAGCCCGAGGGCGTGCCCGCCCCCGACCCCGAGCATGAACAGGCTGGCGATGCGGGCCCGCAGGTGGCGCGGGGCCCGGAGCTGGCAGACGGTGCTGGTGCCCGAGAGCACGGCCAGGTAGACGAAGCCGAGCACGGCGATCGCGGCCACGGCCAGCGGGAACGACGGGGCCAGCCCGTAGAGCACGGCCGCCGGCCCGACCAGCACCAGGGCCGTGGCCAGCAGCCGGCCCCGCCCCAGGCGGGCGGCCAGCGGGGCCGCGGCCAGGGCGGCCGCCACCGCCCCGACGCCCTGGGCGGTCACCAGGGCCGAGGTGCCGGACGCGCCCTTGTCGAACACCTTGATGGCGACCGCCGGGACCAGCCCGATGAACGGCGACACCAGGAAGGTGGTGGCCAGCAGCAGCAGCAGGGCGGTGCGGATGCCGGGGTCGCGGCGGGCCGCGACCACCCCCTCGGCGATCTTCCGCAGCACCCGCGGCCGCTCGCCGTCGGCCCGGGCCATGGGCGGGATGCGGATCAGGGAGAGGGCCACCAGCACGGCCCCGAAGCTGACCACGTTCAGCCCGAAGGCCCAGGCCAGGCCGCCGGCGGCGATCACCAGCCCGGCCAGGGCCGGCCCCACCACCCGGCCCAGGTTGTACTGGGCCGCCCCCAGGCTCATGGCCCCGAGCAGGTCGTCGGACCCGACCAGGTCGGGGGTCATGGCCTGGACGGCCGGCATGGCCACCGAGAAGGCGCACCCGGCGAGCAGGACGATCGCGGCCAC
>DASZON010000403.1:0-5807 GCA_035550755.1 Actinomycetota bacterium
CAGCTCGGCCTCGGTGGCCAGCCGCGCGGCCGAGTCTTCCAGCGCATCGCGGACCAGCCGCAGCGCCAGCCGCCGCGACGCCGGCACCACCGCCAGCACGTACTTGCCCTCGGTCCACAGCGCGACCGTCTTGAGGACCTCGTCGGCGGCCACGCCCAGTTCCCGGGCCTCCTGGAGCGAGGTCAGGGCGCGCCGGTGGGGAAGCACCTGGAACCCCACCCCCCGGTCGGCCAGGTAATCGGTGACCAGCGACATCACAGCACCTCCTGGGAAGATCAGCTCGCTTCTGCCTTGGGGTCCCAGCGGCCGGCCAGCTCGGCAGCCGCCGCCCAGGCCTGCTGCTCGGCGGTCATCGGCACGACATGCCGGTGGGAGCTGGCGGCCTCCTGCTCGGTCGTGCAGCTCCCGGACACGACCCACAGGTGGTGGCTGGCGCGGCTATGGATGTGGGGCAGCACCCTGGCGTCAGGGTCCAGATGCGGCAACCCGGCCAAGCTCTTGCCCGCTCCTGATCTGATGGCCGTTTGCGGCATCTCCCTCACCCTCTCCACGCCGGCGAGCTTGCCCCGGCAGCGACCACGGCCGGCACCTCGGCGTGGGCGGCCAGGGTGGTGGCGGGACTCCTCAGCAGGACCTTGGACAGCCTGGCGACGCGGCTGCCGGGCAGCCACCAGGCGAACTGGTCGTGGCCGTGGCGGCCCATGACCAGGGCCAGCAGGGGGCCGACCCCCAGCCCAGAGAACGGCCGGGGCACCCAGCGCGGTGGTCGCCGACATGCCAGCTCATCTCCACCGCCATCCTCACCCGGTCGCCCCTCGAGCGGCAGGGCCGATCGGCCCCCCGCCCGCGGGCCGCCTTCCGACGGGTTCACATCGCCGAGCACACCGGTATCGGCGGGTAGAGGGAAGAAGGTGACACAGCACCAGAGGGGCCCCTGCGTCCGGCACCAGCAGCCTCAGGCGTCAGCGGACGATCAAGACGGGACGGTCGGCCAGGTGGATGACCTTGTGCGCCACGCTCCCCAGCAGCAGCGCGGTCAGGTCGTTACGGCCTCGAGAGCCGAGCACGATCAGGCCGGCCTTCTGCTCCCCAGCGGCCTCGATGATGATCCTGGCCACATGGCCAACAACGCCGCGGACAAGCTCGACCTTGACGGGCACCCCGGCCCGCTGGGCATAGCGCGACCCGTCGACAGCAAGCAGGATGGTCCCAAACATCAGACCGTCACCTCCAAACGGAACCCTTCGTAGCAGGCGTCAGCTGTGGCCTGCCGCCCGGCGAGCGCCGAAGGTCCCACCGCCGGCGGCCACTTCAGCGACACACATCGACCCGCTCACCGATGGACAACTGCGACCACCCCCGGTCCATCGCCGGGACGGTCACCCGGACACAGCCGCGGCTGGCCGCAGAGGTCGACACCGAGGCCGACCCGTGCAACGCATCGCCGCGGTCGAAGTAGCTAGGCCGCCACAACAGACCAAGCGAGCTCTGGCGCCAGCCATCGATCCGACGGTAGATCGAGAAGCTCCCCGCCGGCGTCGGGGTCGACGGCTTGCCCGGGGAGGCGTCCAGGATCCGGGTCACGCCCCCGAAGGGGTCAGGTAGACCACCCGGCGGGTCAGGTTCACCTCCACGCAGGCGGCAGCCCGGCCGCAGCGGGCACGAGGCACCGGTGGGCTGGCCAAACGGCTCCAGGTAACCGGACCAACGATGCCGTCCACACCGACGCCCCGGACCTTCTGGAAGGCATCGACGCCATGCAGGGTGCCAGAGCCGAAGATGCCATCGACCGCGCCGACGTCATAGCAGAGCCCGATGAGCCGCTGCTGCAGGTACACCACATCTGGGCCACGGCTACCGTAACGCAGGGTCGGACGGCTGCGCCCCTCGACACGACCATGGCCTGCCCAGTGCCCGCAACGCCAGCAGCCGCCGGAACCGGAACCAGCACCAACGTCGCGCTCAGGCACACCAGCAGGATGAGAGAAAGGAACGGGCTACCCCACCGAGGGGCGTCGTCATCGCCGGTCACCTCCTGCGGGACCCGGCCGCGCAGACGTGATCGAGCAGCCGGGCCGGCAGGGTCCTTGGTCCTGGAGCCGGGAGGACCGGCGGCCGGTGCCGGACCTCAGCCAGTGTCGGATGCTCGACATGGAGATAACTGTCGCCCCGATGGAGCCTTCCTGAACCGCGAGCATCAGGGGACGCCGAGGACCGCCGCGCCGGAGTTCCGCGTCGGCCTGGCCGACGGTGGCCTCTCCGACGCGGAGGCAGCCCGCCGACTCGCCGCCGATGGGCCAAACGAGTTGCCGGCTCCGAGGCGGGAACGCCTGTTGTCCCGCCTCCTCCGGCAGTTCGCCGAGCCGATGTCGCTGCTGCTGCTGGCCGCGGCGGCGGTGTCCGGGCTGGTGCTCGGTGAGCGGCTGGACGCGGTCGCGATCACGGTGATTGTCGCCCTCAACGCGGCCGTCGGCCTGGTCCAGGAGGGCCGGGCGGCGCACGCCCTGGAGGCGCTGCGGCGGCTGGAGACCCCGCTGGCCCGGGTCGAGCGGGCCGGCCTGGTCCGGACCGTCCCGGCCCGCGAGCTGGTCGTCGGCGATCTCGTCCATCTGGCCGCCGGCGACCGGGTCCCGGCCGACCTCGGACTCGGCGCCGCAAGCGCGCTCGAGGTCGACGAGTCGCTGCTGACCGGCGAGTCCCTGCCGGTCGCCAAGACCGCCGGCGATCCCGGTCCGGATGGTCAGCTCTGGAGCGGAACCCTGGTCACCCGGGGCGCGGGCCAGGGGGTGGTAACCGCCACCGGGACGGCCACCAAGCTGGGCACGGTCGCAGCCGGGCTGGAGGGCGGCCAGGACCCGACCCCCCTGCAGCGGGAGCTGGCCGCCCTGTCCGCCCGGCTCGGTCTGGTCGCGGTCGGGGTCGCGGCCGGGGTGTTCGCCCTCATCCTGGTCCGCACCGGGCTGTCGGCCGCCGGGCTGGGCCGGGCCTTCCTGGCCGCGGTGGCCCTAGCCGTGGCCGCCGTCCCCGAAGGACTCCCGACGGTGGTCACGGTCGCGCTCGCCCTTGGGGTGCGGCGCATGGCCGGCCACGGCGCCCTGGTCCGGCGCCTCCCCGCGGTCGAGACCCTGGGGGCGGCGACGGTGCTGGCCACCGACAAGACCGGCACCCTGACCGAGAACCGGCTGCGGCTGGCCACCGTGGACCTCGCCGGGGCGGGTGCCGCCGCCCGGGCCGACGGCCTGACCGGGAAGGACGCCAGGCCGCTGGCCACGGTCGCGGTCTGCTGCAACGACGCCCAGCTGGATCCGCCCGCCGGTGACCCGGTCGACCTGGCCCTGCTGGAGGCGGTCGGCCCCCACCAGGTGGCCCGGCTGCGGGCCGCCTGGACCCGGCTCGCTGGGCTGCCATTCGATGCCGAACGGCGCCGGATGACGGTCCTGGTCGCCGGAGGCGCCCAGCGGCTGCTGCTGGTCAAGGGTGCCCCCGAGACGGTCCTGGCCCGCTGCACCCGGCGGCGCAGCGGCCCGGCGGTTGTGCCGCTCTCGGCGCCCGACCGAGCAGGGCTGCTGGAGCGGACAGCGGTCCTGGCCAGGCGCGGTGAGCGGGTGCTGGCCCTGGCCTGGCAGCCGTTCGCCCCCCAGCTCCCGGCAGGCGCGGATCTGGAGGAGCTGGACGGCGACCTGGAGCTGGTCGGGCTGGTCGGGCTGGCCGACCCGCTCCGGCCGACCGCCCCGGGCGCGGTCGCCGAGGCCCAGGCGGCCGGCATCCGGCTGCTGATGGTCACCGGCGACCACCCCGGCACGGCCGCCGCCGTGGCCGAGCGGGCCGGGCTGGCCCCCGCCGGCGCGCCGGTGCTCACCGGCGCCGAGCTGCGCGCCGGCGGCGTCCCGGCCGACCCGGCCGCCGTGCCGGTCTACGCCCGGGTCGAACCTGACCAGAAGCGGGCCCTGGTCGAGGCCCTGCGGGCCGGTGGGGCGGTGGTGGCGGTCACCGGCGACGGGGTCAACGACGCCCCCGCCCTGCGTGGCGCCGACATCGGGGTGGCGCTGGGGGTGGCCGGCACCGAGGTCGCCCGGGAGGCCGCCGACATGGTGGTCACCGACGACGACCTGGCCACCATCGTCACCGCCGTGCGCGAGGGGCGCGGCATCTACGACAACATCCGCAAGGTGGTCGACTACCTGGTCGCCGGCAACCTCAGCGAGATCCTGGTCGTGGTCGCCTGCCTGCTCGCCGTCCCCGGCCTCGGGATCCCTCTGCTGCCCCTCCAGCTGCTGTGGATCAACCTGCTCACCGACGGGCTGCCCGCCCTCGCCCTCGGGGTCGACCCGCCCACCCCCGGGCTGATGCGCCAGCCACCCCGCCCACCGACCGCCCGGCTGCTCGGTCGCCGGCGGCTGCGGCTGCTCGCCGGCCGAGGCGCCCTCATCGCGGCCGCCTCGGTCGCCAGCCTCTTCATCGCCAGGGACCTGTTCGGCGAACCGCTCGCCCACGCCCGGGCGGTCATGTTCACCGTTCTGGTCGTGGCCCACCTGCTGATGGCCTTCGTGGCCCGCGGCCCCGATCCGCTCGCCGCCACCCCGGCCCGGCTGGGCGTGGCGGCCCGACTGCTCGGCAACCGATGGCTGCTGCTGGCTGTGGGCGCCGGGATCGCCCTCCAGGCCGCCACCGCCCTGTGGCCGCCGGCCCGAGACCTGTTCGCCACCGCCGCCCTCTCGGCCCGCGAGTGGGCGCTGGTCGCCGCCGCCGCCGTCGCCCCTGTGCTCGCCATGGCCGCACTCCGTCCGCGCCACCGCTGACCAGGACTGCTGTCCCAGGCCTGGCATGGCGCATGCCACCGTGCTGCCGCATGGCTGGTGTGCCGCCGTGCTCGCGGACAACGCGCAGGAGCCGGCGTGGGTGCCTGCCGGAGGGAGGCGTTGGGCGGGGCCGGTCGACGGCCCGGTAGAAGCGGCGCTTGCCGGCTTCGGCCGCGACCACATAGCTGAGGGTGATGACACCCAGTGCGCCCAGGACCGTGGCTGGGAGGGGCACCAGCGCCAATGGCTCAGCCAGCCAGGGCACATACGGCAGGCTGACGGTGAAGACGGCGACGCCGATGGAGCTGACCAGCAGCCCGGTGCCAGGCCGGCTGCGCAGCGCCGGGCGGCGGGTCCGCAGCACCAGCAGCACGGCCAGCTCGGTGAGCGTCGAGCCGACGAACCAGCCGGTCCGGAACAGCTCAGGACCGGCGTGGAACAGCTGCAGCAGCACCGCGAAGGTGAGCAGGTCGAAGCCGGAGCTGAGCAGCCCGAAGGCAACCATGAAGTCGCGGATGAACCGCAGGTCCCAGCGTTGGGGCCGCTGCCGCTGCTCGGGGTCGACCCGGTCGGCGGCGATGGTGGCGCTGGGGATGTCGGACAGGAAGTTCAGGACCAGGATCTGGCGGGGCAGCAGGGGCAGGAAGGGCAGGACCGCCGAGGCGGCGGCCATGCTGGCCATGTTGCCGAAGTTGGCGCTGACGGTGGTGAACACGTACTTGAGGGTGTTGGCGAAGGTCTGGCGGCCGAGCCGGACCCCCTCCAGGAGCACCCCCAGGTCCTTGTCCAGGAGCACGATGGCGGCGGCGCTCTTGGCCACATCCACCGCGGTGTCGACCGAGATGCCGACATCGGCCAGGTGCAGGGCGCCGGCGTCGTTGATGCCGTCGCCCAGGTAGCCGACCGTCGCCCCGACGCGCCGCAGCGCCTGCACGATGCGCTCCTTGTTGAGCGGGTCGACCTCCGCGAACACCTGCACGCCGCGGATCGACGCGGCCAGCTCCTGGT